>CAKUNB010000055.1 GCA_934668285.1 uncultured Oscillospiraceae bacterium
GCCGCACACCGCTGCACTTCTGGAAGCACCTGACACTGCAAAGTAAGATGGCGATTTTCATGACGCTGGTGCTGATTTTTGGTGGCGCTGCGTTGATTTTGGGGTTTGAATACAACAACCCGCTGACCCTCGGTAGCATGACGCTGCCGGAAAAAATTCAGGCGGCGATCTTCCAGTCGGTAACGACCAGAACCGCGGGCTTTGCCACGATACCGCAGCAGTCGCTGACCAACGGCGCGGCGGTCGCGTCGCTACTGCTGATGTTCATCGGCGGCTCTCCGGCCGGTACGGCGGGCGGCATCAAGACCGTGACGTTTTTGATCCTTTCAGCGACGGCGCTGTCGGTCATTAAAGGCCGCGATGATGTGAACCTCTTTCACCGCCGCATTTCGGAGCAGGCGATCCGTAAGGCCGTCGCCGTTTCGACCACGTCGTTTGCCATCGCGTTTTTCTCCACGGCAGCGCTTGCAGCGGTAATTGACGCGCCTGCCATCGACGTTTTATTTGAAACCATCAGCGCCACGGCGACGGTCGGCCTGAGCCGCGATCTGACTCCGTTGCTCGGTGTTGCGGGAAAGCTCATCATCACCGCGGCGATGTTCTTCGGGCGCGTCGGTCCGATCTCGCTTGCCTTCGCCCTGAACGGACGCGGGAAGAATACCAATATGATAAAAAATCCGACGGAGGACCTCAGCGTCGGATAAAGGAGCGTTTCATATGAAGAAAACCTATGCCGTTTTTGGCTTGGGCCGCTATGGCCGGGCCGTTGCGTCCGAGCTGGAATCGCGCGGTGCCGAAGTGATCGCCATCGACAGCGACCCGGCGACCGTGGAGGATGCCGCGCCGCTGGTGACAGTCTGTAAATGCGCGGACATCACAGACCGTAAGGTCATTGATCAGCTTGGCATTGCGAATGTTGACACGGTGATTATCGCGATGGCGAGCAATCTGGAGGCCAGCGTGATGGCGACGATGCTCTGTAAAGAGGTCGGCGTGCCGAAGGTCATCGCCAAATGCTCCAACGAAATGCACCGACAAATTCTCCTGAAGGTCGGCGCGGACCGCGTGGTGTTCCCGGAGAGCGACTCCGGTGTTCGCCTCGCGCGGAACCTCTTGAGCGCGGGCTTTATCGACATGATGGAGCTGTCCGGTAAGGTAGCGCTGGTCGAGCTGGAGGTTCGCGACGAGTGGGCAGGAAAGTCCCTTGTCGAGCTGAATCTGCGCAGCCGCTATTCCATGAACGTCGTCGCCCTGCGCGATGCACAGGGGGTTTCCACGCGCGTTGACCCGAATGCTCCGCTGCGTAAGGATCAGGCGCTTATCGTCATTGCCGATACCGACCGCCTGCAAAAGCTCAGGTAAGTCCGGCCTCTGTCAGCTCCTCTGCCAGCCCGATGGCGAGGCGACATCCGTGATGCTCGGCCATCGACAGCTTTTGCAGCAGCGTCTGCCGGTCGTCGTAATAAAGTGTCCCTTCCAAACTGCTCTGACAGTGACAGAGCGCTCCCTCGATGAAGCGAACCGCCTCTGCGCAGCCGAACGGATCATCGATGCGATACCGCCACGGGATCAGCTCCATTGCCCAGCCGTTCGGATGATTTTTCGCGCTCTCGGCGCAAAAACGCTCCCAGCAATTGCACGGCCACGGACACGAAACGACGGCAAGCCCCTGCGGCGCATAGGACAAAAACTGCTCCGGCACCAATAGCGGCCTGACCTGCCCCAACGCGGCAAGCAGCGCGGCATGAAAGGGGAGCGGTGGCCGCTCAAAATCCAGAAAGCACCCGTTTTCACACTGCGCGGCGAGCACCTGCAGCAGCTCGTCCGGTACGGCGACGGGAACGTCCCGGTCGTCGATTATGCACAGGGCTTCCGGAATGCGCTGCTGCGGCATCCGGAGCGTTCCGTTCGGGATAAAGCCGAAGCCGATCTGCGCCCAGCGCTTTTGTGTGCCGGATACAAATTCTTTCCAATTTGCCGCAAAATACAAAGGGATTGCCAATAGACAAACCTCCGTTTCGGTGATATAATATAGCGACCAACGGTTCCAAAATTATCCTATTTTTCTTTCAGGTGAAATATGCTTTCATTTTTGCCAAAGTACTGGTTTCCGAAACTGACGGACATTCCGCCGGAATTTTTGCAGGAGTGCGGCATTACGCTGCTGCTGCTGGATTTTGATAATACCATGCTGCCGTACACGACTGACGTGCCGACGCCAGAGCTGCTGGCGTGGATGGAGCGGATGCGGGCGGCT
Organism: uncultured Oscillospiraceae bacterium; assembly: GCA_934668285.1. Lineage (GTDB taxonomy): Bacteria > Bacillota > Clostridia > Oscillospirales > Oscillospiraceae > JAZOXB01. Next base: position 2,258 of record CAKUNB010000055.1, read on the forward strand.
GGGCTTCAGCTGTGCATCGTTTCCAACAGCCACCGGCAGCGCGTTCCAAAGTTTTCCGCACAGTACGGTGTGCCGTGCGTCCTGCGGGCCGTGAAGCCGCGAACGCGCGGCATCCGCGCGGCCATGCGGCAGTTTTCCGCCGTGAAGGCCGAAACCGCGCTGGTCGGGGATCAGACCTATACCGATGTTCTGGGCGCGAATCTGGCGGGGATCACCTCGCTTCAGGTGCGCTCCATACATAATCACACCATCTGGCTGAAGCTTCGCCACGTGCTGGAGCTGCCCTGCCTCTGGATGGCGAAAAGAAGGAGAGTTACTGTATGAAAAATCTTGAAAAATACCGTTCCGTCCTGCAAAGCGACGGCGATGCGCTGCTTCTGACCTCGCGCTACAGCCGGATGTACGCGGCCGAGTTTGACATTGCCGAGGGCTACGCCATCGTGTCGAAGCAGGGCGCGCGCTATTTTACCGACAGCCGCTATATCGAATCCGCCACGAACAATATCAAGGATTTCGAGGTCATCGAGATCGGCACGGCACACCCGCTGCGCGCGGCAGTGAACGAGGCGATCAAGGACTTTGCGGTTGAAACCCTCGGCTTTGAGGAAAACTATCTGACCGTCGGCGAGCTGAACAGCTTTGAGAAGCTCTTTGAGGCGAAGTTCGTTCCGATGCAGGAGCGCATTAATCCCTTCCGCTACTCCAAGGAGCCGTGGGAGCTGGAGCGCATGGAAAAGGCGCAGGAAATCACCGACCGCGCCTTCACCGAGGTCTGCACCCGCATCCGCGAGGGCATGACGGAGAAGGAGCTGGCGGCGGAGCTGATCTACTGCCTGTATAAAAACGGCGGCGAGGGCCTGTCCTTTGACCCGATCGTCGTTTCCGGCCCGAACACCAGCATGCCCCACGGCGTCCCCGGCGACCGCAAGCTGCAAAAGGGCGACTTTATTACGATGGACTTCGGCGTCCTGTATCAGGGCTACTGCTCCGACATGACCCGCACCGTTGCGCTCGGCTATGCCACCGAAGAGATGAAGAAGGTCTATCAGACCGTGCTCGAGGCGCAGCTGGCCGGTATCGCCGCGTCGAAGGCGGGCGTTTCCGGCAAGTCCGTGGACGGCGCGGCCCGTCAGGTCATCACCGACGCCGGCTACGGCCCGTATTTCTCCCACAGCTACGGCCACAGCCTCGGCCTTGAGATTCACGAAAACCCGAACTGCAACACCCGCAACGAGGAGCCAATGCCGCTGCATGCCGTCGTTTCCGCCGAGCCGGGCATCTATATCCCCGGAAAATTCGGCGTCCGCATCGAGGATGTTGCCGTGTTCGAGGAGAACAGCTGCCGCGTTTTGACGAAAAGCCCGAAAAACCTGATTATTTTATAAGAAATACTTGAAAAAAGCACAGCTCTGTTGTATACTGATATAGTTAAAAGCCGCAAGGCGCCATTCTGCTGAATGTATAAAATTTCACATTGGAGGAAACATATATGGCAACCATTACCGCAAGTGATTTCAGAAACGGTAAGACCTTTGAAATGGACGGCAAGATCTATCAGGTCGTCGAGTTCCAGCATGTCAAGCCCGGCAAGGGCGCGGCCTTCGTCCGCACCAAGATGCGCAACATCATTACCGGCGGCGTGACCGAAACCTCGTTCAACCCGACTGCGAAGTTTGAAGAGGCCTTCGTTGAGCGCAAGAAGATGGAATACAGCTACTCCGACGGCGATCTGTACTATTTCATGGACAAGGAAACCTATGATATGATTCCTCTCGGCAAGGACGTTCTGCCCGATGCCTTCCGCTTCGTGAAGGAAAACGAGGAATGCACGCTGCTGTCCTATAAGGGCAACGTGTTCGGCGTGGAAGCGCCCAACTTTGTCGAGCTGACTGTTACCGAGACGGAGCCGGGTCTTGCGGGCAACACCGCGACCAACACGCTCAAGCCCGCCACTGTCGAGACCGGCGCGCAGATCAAAGTTCCCCTGTTTATCAACGAAGGCGACCGCATTTCCATCGACACGCGTACCGGCGAGTATCTTAGCAGAGCTAAGGGTTAATCCGGACGCACCACAGGAAAGGAGAACGACATGACTCTTTCTGAAAAATCCGCCTACCTCAAGGGCCTGATGGAGGGCCTGAAGCTCGATCAGGAGACCGCCGAGGGCAAGATGATTGCCGGCATCGTTGACCTGCTGCACGATATGGCAAGCACCGTCTCCGATCTGGAAGAAAACGCGATCGCAGTTTCCGATGAGCTGGACGAAATCGAGGACGATCTGGACGCCATCGAGGAATACCTCATGGACGAGGACGAAGACGACGAGGATTACGAGGACGACGACTACGGCTTTGCCGACGACGACGGCGAGGATTTTGACTATGATGAGGATGTCATCTACGACGTGACCTGCCCGAATTGCGGCGAGGAGCTGCACCTCGACGAGGAGACGATTCTCAAGGACTCCATCCACTGCCCGAAGTGCAACGAGCTGCTTGAATTCGACTTCGACGAGGACGACGAGAGCGACGACGAGCCGTTCTGATTTCCGCTTCTAATGAAACCGACCCTGCCGCAGGACACCCTGCGGCAGGGTTTTGTATACCATGCAGCGGTGCCGACATGTCATTGCGAGGAGGGCGTAGCCCGACGTGGCAATCTCGTGCAGACAGTCCCGAATTCGCCGAAATCTGCCGGAAGATCAGAACAATATGACGAAATCGATGGCTTTCGCGTTTTTTCGCGCCCGCGCATAGAATGGTGCGGGGGTGAGAGCATGAAGGAGCGGCTGAGCCGTCTGCTGTGCGTGAAATCCATCGTCACGGTGCTGTTGACGGTGATTTTTTGCGTCCTTGCGGGCAAGGGTGCGGTCTCCGCGCAGGAGTTCATCACGGTGTTCACCGTCGTGATCTCCTTTTACTTCGGAACGCAGCACGAACGGCAGGATTAGCCCGCCAAATCCACCGCCGGGGAACAGCAACCCCGGCGGCTTGCCATATACGGAAAAGTGTGGTAAAATATTTTCGGGATTCCGCGCACCGGATGATGGAAAATTGATACAATTCTGATGCAAAATAGGCGCGGGAGGTAGAGTACATGAAAATTCTGATCGTTGAGGACGAAAAGGCAATTGCAAATCTGATCGACATGAATCTGACAGCCTGCGGCTATCAGTGCGTCACAGTCGGCGACGGGATGGCTGCGGCGGATATGATCGAGGAAACGACATTCGATTTGATTTTATTGGATATCATGCTGCCGGGCGCGAACGGCTTTGAGCTGATGGAGCAGATTCGCCCGACGGGAACGCCGGTGATCTTTATCACGGCGCTCGGCAGCGTGAACGACCGCGTGCAGGGGCTTCGCGCCGGTGCGGACGACTATCTGGTCAAGCCCTTTGAGATCGTGGAGCTGATCGCGCGGGTCGAAAGCGTCCTGCGCCGTGCAGGCAAGACCGAGGAGCGCTATGTCATTGACAATGTTGTCATCGAGCCGAAATCCATGCTCGTCACGCGCGGCGGCGTGCCGGTTACGCTGACGCATAAGGAATACGAGCTGCTACTCCTGTTTGTCCGCAATCGCAACATTGCTCTGTTCCGCGATACGATCTACGAGCGCGTCTGGGAGAACGAATACACCGGCGACAGCCGGACGGTCGACCTGCACGTGCAGCGCCTGCGCAAGAAGCTCGGCTGGCAGGACAAGCTGGTCGCAATTTATAAGGTCGGTTACCGGCTGGAGGTTTCGACTTGAAATTTACATGGAAAATGATCGTCGCGGTGACGATCCTGCTTGCGCTGGCGCTCTCGCTCGGCAGCTATCTGCTGGTGAGCGACGCGTTCTCCGCGCAGCTCGACGCGGCGATCGAGGACAGCCAGAAGGATCTGCGGATGTTCACGCTGACGGTGCAGGCGCTCGTCGTCGGGCAGAGCGTGTTTTCGTTCCAGAAGCAGCCGGACGAGCTGCTGCAAAGCATCCTGCGCGAGGGCAATCTGAGCCAGAGCTATCAGTTCCGCGTGACGGATGCGGAGGGACAGCTGATCTACCTGACCAGCGGCATTGCACTGCTGCCGACGGGAGAATGTGGTGACACGCTGGAAACGACCGTCGTGCGGCACGGGGAGCTGATTTATCTGCTCTCACGACAGAAGACGACGCTGCTCGACAAGACCTACACGATGGAGGTCTGCGAGGAAGCGACTGCGGTTTTTACGGCGGCGCAGGACAATCTGCACCGCAGCCGCCTGATCATGGCGGCAATTCTCGTGGCCTGCACCCTGATCACCTCGCTCTTTACCGTGGTGCTGACGCGCCCCATCCGCCGCATCTCGCGGACGGCGAAGCAGTTCTCCGCCGGTCACTATGAGCGGCGCGTCTCCGTGCGCTCGAAGGACGAGCTGGGGCAGCTGGCGCAGGATTTTAACGCGATGGCAGACTCGTTGGAGCATAAGATCTGGGAGCTGAACGACGCCGTCGAGCGGCAGAAGGAGTTTACCGCCAGCTTTGCCCATGAGCTGAAAACCCCGCTCACGTCCGTCATCGGCTACGCCGACACCCTCCGCAGCCGCCAGCTTCCGCCGCGGCTGCAAATGGACGCGGCGAACTATATTTTTAAGGAGGGCAGGCGTCTCGAGGCGATGTCCTTTGCACTGCTGGACCTGTTCGCGCTGGAAAAGGAGGCGCCGGAGCTGCTGCCGTGCAGCATTCTGCGCCTTGTGCAGGAGACGGCGGAGAGCGCCATGTACCTTCTGCGCCAGAAGCATATTTCCCTGGAAATCCGCGTGGAGGACTGCTCGCTGCCGCTGGCGGCGGAGCTGTTCAAGACGCTGCTGTATAATTTGATCGATAATGCGCGAAAGGCCTCCGATGAGGGCAGCGCAATTTTTCTCCGCGGTGCTCGGACGGAGGAGGGCTACCGCCTGAGTGTGATCGACCGCGGGCGCGGCATCCCCGCCGACCAGCTCAAGCGCATTACGGAGCCATTTTACATGGTCGATAAATCCCGCGCCAGAGCTGAGGGCGGCGCAGGTCTGGGTCTCGCCCTCTGCCGGAAGATCGCTGAGGTGCACCACGCGCAGCTTTCCTTCCGCAGCGAGGAGGGAAAGGGGACAGCGGTCACGCTGACGTTTGGAGGTGAGGGAGCATGAAGCGCTTTTGGTGGCTGCTGCCGACGCTTGCGGTGCTGGTGGGCGCGTTCCTGCTGCCGGATCTGCTGCTGTCGGCGAAGGAGAAGCGCATGGAAAGCCGCGTTTTTGCCTCTGCGGATGTCACGCCGACGTGGCAGGGAACCGGTGCAAGCCTCTCTATGGGCGAGAAGCTCGCCCTGATGTCACGGATGGAAAGCGCCGTGCAATATGACTTCGGCGTTATAACCGACGACAAGGAGGTGCGCCAGCACTACCACGACGAGCTGTACACGTTGAAGGAGGAGAAGCTGATCAGCCCCGGCGTCTACGACTGGCTGCTTTACTATGAGGAGTTGGAGATCAGCAAGGCCGTCCTGCTGGATATGGAGCAGGGGGAGAGCCTCTCGATGTACCGCGTGCAGTATTATGACGGGACAACGCACGTGCTGCTTGACGCGCAGACCTATAAGCTGCTCGGCATCGTTCTGAACGCCTATGAGCCGCAGGTCGTGGACAGCGAGGCGGGGCTGCTGTTTGACGACCATGTCTACATCGGCGCGCCCAAATGGGACGTGTACTACGGTGCGGAGCAGGTGGGCAAGTCCGACACATGGCTGTTCCGTACCCCTGACGGCGACGACTATTACCTCTACGCACGGAGCTTCCGCGTTGACGGGATCGACCTCGGCGTTACGCTGCACTACAGCGGCGTGATGCAAACGCTGACGTGGCGCATTGACTCGGCGGAAAATGTAGCGTGGGTGCTCACCGGCGAGTTTTCAGACGATGCCTCCGGCGAAATAGCGCCGTGATACAACTCTGATACATTCCTGCGCCAATCGTGATGCAATCGCATGGTATAACATCCTTGTTCTAAGGGAGGATGTTATCTATGATCGAACGAGTTGCGTTGGACACCGCTGCGGCACTGGACGCTTTTGTGGAGGAAAACGGGAGCTTTCTGCAAAGCTCCCTCTGGGGGCGCGTGAAGTCGGACTGGGGCTGGTTCGGGCTGATCTGCCGCGACGCGCGCGGCGAGATTCGCGGAACGATGGCGCTGCTGGAGCACCGGCTGCACGGCGTGAATCGCTGCCTGCTGTATGCCCCGCGCGGGCCGGTCGCGCTGGATAACGCGACTGCTGCGGAGCTTCTGATTGCTGCGCGGGCGCTCGGAAAGGAGCGCAAGGCATATCTTCTGCGCATTGATCCGGCTATTGATGAGGCCGACGCGGAGCAAATCGCGCTGCTGCAAAAGAGCGGCTACCGCCGGAAGACTGCAACGGATTTTTCCCTGTTTCAGGCGCGGTATAATTATGTGATCGACCTGACCGGCCAGACACCGGAGACGCTGCTGATACGCTACCATCCGTCCATGCGGCGGAATGTCCGGCTGGCACAGCAGAATGGATTGGAAATTTGTCACGGGAGTGTTCTGGACTTGCCGGATTTTTGCCGGATGATGGCGCAGACCGCAAAAAAGAACGGCTTTTCGCCCCGACCGGAGCGGTATTTTCACGATATTTTAACGCAGATGCCGAAAAATGCGACGCTTTATCTTGCAAGGAATAACGGACAGACGATCGCGGCGACGATTATGGTTCGCTATGGGACGACGGCATCGTTTTTCTACGGCTGTTCTGACAACGCGTACCTGTATCTGCACCCGAATGAGATTCTGCAATATAAAATGCAGTGCGACGCGATTGAAAACGGCTGCAACCGGTTCGATCTGCGCGGCGTGGAGGGAGAGCCGGTCGAAGCGAACTCGAAATTCGGTCTGCATTGCTATAAAATGAAATTCGGCGCAGCGCTGGTGCGCTACGCCGGAGAGTTTGATATGATACTTGACCCTATTGCTAATATGTTAGTGGGAATCAAAAATATACCGCTACAGTTTAATCAGAGGCACGCGAAAGCAGCTCGTTCAGAAGCTCCTGCGGTGTGTTGAAAATTTCAGAGACACCGGCGTCATGCAGCTCCTGCGCCGAACGGAATCCCCAGCCGACACTCAGGCAGGGGATTCCTGCGTTTTTGGCGGTCTGCACGTCGACCTCGGAGTCGCCGACGTACACGCTGGTTTCGGCTGCGCTGCCGAGCTTCCTCAGCGCAGCCAGCGGCATATCCGGCCACGGCTTTCGCCGCAGCTCCGCCGACTCGCCGAAGGCAAACGGGACC
>CAKUNB010000056.1 GCA_934668285.1 uncultured Oscillospiraceae bacterium
CCGCCGGAGTGCTGCCTCGTCGTTCATGTGGCGGAATTCAAGCCTGATAAGCGCAAGAAAAAGCTCTGGGAGGCGATTGAAAAGCACGCGGTGCTGGCCGATTTTGCCTATCAGAGCGAAGCTGACCTGCGCCCGTGGATCGCGCGGCACTTCCGCAGCGCGGGCAAGCAGATCGCGCCGGAGCTTTGCACGTATCTGCTGCAGCAATGCGGCCTTTCCATGACGCGGCTGCACGGCGAGATTCTGAAAATCTGCGCCTATTCCGGTGCGGACACGATCGTTCGCAGCGATATTGACGCCGTGGTCGAGCCGACGCTGGAGGCTGTGGTGTTTCAGATCACCGACGCACTGGGCCAGCGTGACTTCGGGCGGGCCTTGGAGCGCCTGCATGTGCTGCTGAAGCTGCAGACGGAGCCGATCCCCATCGTTGCGGCCATCGGCGCACAGATGCGGCGGCTGTATGCGGCAAAGCTCCTGCAAAACGCGGGCAAGGGGGCGGAGGCGCTCTCGTCCCTGTGCGGCATTGCGCCTTACGCGGCAACGAAGACGATGCAGCAGGCGCGGCGCGTGTCCGAGCGCTTCTGCCGCAGGGCAGTGGAGCATTGCTGCCGGACGGACTATCAGATCAAGACCTCCTACGACGAGCCGGAGCGGCTGGCGGAGCGCTTGATTCTGACCCTTGCGGAGGAGGCGGGCCGTGATTAAGCTCAGACAGGCCATCGTCGTCGAGGGCAGGTACGATAAAAACACGCTGGCGCAGCTCGTTGACGCGCCGATTTTTGAAACGCGCGGCTTCGGCGTGATGAAGGACAAGCAGCTGCTGGCCTTCCTGCGCGAGGTGGCGCGGCGGCGCGGACTGATTATTTTAACGGACTCCGACGGCGCGGGCTTTGTCATTCGCAACTATCTCAAGGGTGCGCTGCCGAAGGAAAACGTACTGCACGCCTACATCCCCGACCTGATGGGAAAGGAGCCGCGCAAGTCCCATGCGGGTAAGGAGGGCAAGCTCGGCGTGGAGGGCATGACCCCTGCGGTGCTGCTCGAAGCGCTGCGCAACGCCGGGGCGCTGCCGGAGGAAACGGCGGCGGCCTCGGAAAAAATCACAAAGACGGATCTATATCTCGCGGGGTATTCCGGCACGGCGGACTGCGATGCGCGGCGAAAGCGCCTGATGCAGCGGCTGCACCTGCCGGAAAAGCTGGGGGCGAACGCCTTTTTGGAGGCGCTGAACCTCATGATGACCCGCGAGGAATTTCTGCAATACGGAGAAAACAATGATTGACATTTCGGTGAATAATCTGGTCAAGTCCTTTGAGGTCGGCTCCATCCTCCTCGACGGGCTGTCCTTTGATATCCATGAGGGCGAGTGCGTCGGTATTATGGGGCGCAACGGCTGCGGCAAAACGACGTTGTTCCGCCTCCTGACCGGTGAGCTGACCCCGGACGAGGGCGAGATCATGATCGCGGCGGGAAGGAAGCTCGGCCTGATCTCGCAGATTCCGAAATATCCTGCCGGATACACGGTCGAGGACGTGCTGCGGACGGCGTTTTTGCCGCTCAAGCGCCTGCGCGAGCGGATGGAGGCGCTGGAGCAGAAGCTGACGGCCTCCACGCCGAAAGCGTTGCTGGACGAATACGACCGGCTGACGAACGCCTATCACGTCGGCGGCGGTTATGAACAGGACACGGAAACGGATAAAATCTGCAACGGCCTCGGCATTCCGGCGACAATGCGATCGCAGGAATTCGACCGCCTGTCCGGCGGGGAAAAGACGCGCGTGAACCTCGGCCGGCTGCTGCTGGAAAAAACAGATATCCTTCTGCTCGACGAGCCGACGAACCATCTGGACCTGCACAGCGTCGAGTGGCTGGAGGATTATATCAAGCGCTTCAAGGGCACGGTGCTGACGATCTCGCACGACCGCTATTTCCTCGACCGCGTTGTTGAGCGCATCATCGAGATCAGCGCCGGAAAGGCCGAATTTTACAGCGGCAACTACACATTCTATCTACAGGAAAAGCAGGAGCGCTTTAACCGCCAGCTCAAGCAGTATGAGCAGGAGCAGGCGAAGCTGAAGCAGCTCGGCTATACCGTCGAGCGCATGAAGGGCTGGGGCATCAACAACCGCGTGCTGTACCGCCGCGCGATGTCCATCCAGCACCGCATGGAGCGCATCGAAAAGACCGAACGCCCGACGAAGGAAAAGACCCTCCGCGCCCGCTTCGGCGAGAAGGAGTTCCACGGCGACGAGGTGCTGTCCGTCAAGGACTTCGGTAAGCGCTTCGGCGAGCGGCAGCTTTTTTCCGGTGTAAACCTGACGGTGCGCGGCGGGGAGCGGATCGCGCTTCTGGGCGGCAACGGAACGGGAAAAACGACCTTCATCCGCGCGCTTTTGGGCGAGCTTCCGGCGGAGGGCAAGGTGCGCTTCGGCCCGTCGGTCAAGTCCGCGTACCTGCCGCAGGTCATTCACTTCGACCACCCGGAACGGACGCTTTACGACACGATGCTCTATGAGAAGAACTGCACACCGCAGACGGCCCGCGACCGGCTGGGCGCGTTCCTGTTCAGCGGCGAGGACGTGTTCAAGACCGTTTCGACCCTCTCCGGCGGAGAGCAGTCGCGGCTGCGGCTGTGTATGCTGATGGACGAGAAGATCAATTTCCTTGTCCTCGACGAGCCGACGAACCATCTGGACGTGGCCTCCCGCGAGTGGGTCGAGTGCGCCATCGACGAGTACGAGGGGACGCTGCTGTTTGTCTCTCACGACCGTTATTTCGTCGAAAAATTTGCCACGCGCGTCTGGGAGCTGGAAAACGGGACGATTCGCGACTTCCCCTGCGGCTACGCGAAATACCGCGCCATCAAGGAGCATGAGGCCGCCGCAAAGCAGAAGCAGCCCACCGTCCGCCACAAGGAAAAGCCCATCAAGGCCGGAAAGGAGCTGGAAAAGCTCGTCCGCCGCTTGGAGCGTGAGATCAGCGCCAAGGAGACGGAGATTGCGGCGACTGATGAGGCGCTGGCCGGGGCCGCGAGCGATTATCAGGAGCTGCTGCGCCTGACGGAGCAGCGCGAGGCCGAGCAGACCGCACTGGACGACCTGATGGCGCAGTGGGAAACGGCCTCGGAGGCGCTGGAAGCGGCACAGTAGCGACGAAAAACAGAAAATGATTATTGACAAACGATAAATTATTCTGTTATAATCAGCCAAACAGAATTCTTAAACAAATCTTAAACTTTACCGGATTGATTCTTAAACAATTACATGGTAGGATGAGGACAAGAATTGTCCGCCATGATGCAATCCGGATGCAACATCGTGCTAGAAAGGAAGTAACAACATGAGCGAACAATGCAGCGGCAACTGCTCGTCCTGCGGCGAGAGCTGCGCGGAGCGCAAGCCGGAGAGTCTTCTGGCGAAGCTGAATGAAAAATCGAAGGTCGGAAAGGTGATTGCGGTCGTCTCCGGCAAGGGCGGCGTCGGCAAGAGTACCGTCACCTCCATGCTGGCAACTGCCGTGCAGCGGACCGGCAAGCGGGTCGGCATTCTCGACGCGGACATCACCGGCCCGTCCGTGCCGAAGGCCTTCGGCGTGTGCGAATGCGCCGGAGCGGACGAGAACGGCATTTCTCCCGCCGTCAGCAAGACCGGCATCCAGATCATGTCCATCAATCTGCTGCTCGACCACGAGGACGACCCCGTGCTCTGGCGCGGCCCGATTATTGCGGGCGCGGTCAAGCAGTTCTGGACGGACGTGATCTGGGACGATGTGGACTATATGTTTGTGGATATGCCTCCCGGAACGGGCGACGTGCCGCTGACGGTCTTCCAGTCCCTGCCGATTGACGGTATTATCATCGTCACCTCGCCGCAGGAGCTGGTTTCCATGATCGTTTCCAAGGCGGTGAAGATGGCCAACATGATGAACGTCCCCGTGCTGGGCATTGTGGAGAACTACAGCTATTTCCGCTGTCCGGATTGCGGCAAGCGCCACAAGCTGTTCGGCGAGAGCCACCTGCCGCAGATCGCAGCGGAATATCATCTTCCGGTGCTGGCGCAGCTGCCGATCGATCCGGCCGTTGCGGCGGCGTGCGACAGCGGCCGCGCCGAGGAGCTGAACACCGACGAGCTGGCCGCAGCTGTTGCGGCAGTGACGGCCTGAGATAATTTTTTTTCAAAAAAGACGGAACGGATGCAGCGGAAATCCGTCCATAGGGTGAGTTGAAAATTTTGGTGCGCCGCGCCCGCCGCTGCGCACCAAAAAAGATAGCTTTTTGGAGGAATGTGCAGATGAAAAAGTTAACGGTTGCCCTCGCGCTGGTTCTGGTGCTGGGACTTCTTGCGGGCTGCGGCTCGGATGCCTCGGCAGTTTATGTCCAATCCGTATCAGACATTACCGGCTACGGCGCATTGGGTGAGTACAACACCTGCGCGGGCGTTGTCGTTGCGGGCAACGAGGTGAAGATCGAGAAGGACGAAAACCGCAAGGTCACCGAGCTGAAGGTCGAGGTCGGCCAGACGGTCAAGGAAGGCGACGTGCTGTTTGTCTACGACACCGACGAGATCAAGCTCTCCCTGGACAAGGCGCAGCTCGAAATCGAGCAGCTCAAAAACAGCCTGACGGATTACGACAACCAGATCGCGCAGCTTGAAAAGGAAAAGGCCTCCGCCGGCTCCTCCGAGCAGCTTGGCTACACCGTGCAGATTCAGGCGCTGCAGGCCGACAAGCGCGAGGCGGAGTATAATATTACCGTCAAGGAGCGCGAGCTGGAAAACCTGAAGAACACCGACATCAGCGGCGAGGTCAAGGCCACGATCAACGGCGAGGTCAAGTCCATCAACGAAAACGGCGGCACCGACAATATGACCGGTCAGCCGCTGCCGTATATGACGCTCGTCGAGTCCGGCGCATACCGCGTCAAGGGTAAGATCAACGAATTGAACCGCGACCAGTTCTCCATCGGGCAGACGGTCACCCTGCGCTCCCGCGCGGATGCCACCCAGACGTGGACGGGCGTGATCGCCAGTGTCGATGCCAGCCCTGAGGAGAATAGCAACAATAGCTATATGTACGACAGCGGCAGCTCGGACGAATACACCAGCTCCAGTAGCTACCCGTTCTACATCACGCTGGATAATTCCGACAACCTCGTGCTCGGGCAGCATGTCTACATTGAGCCTGAGCAGTCGGACGACAGCACCGGCGGCTTCTGGCTAGACGCGTCCTACGTCGTGGAAAACGAGGACGGCACCTGCTACGTCTGGGCGGCGAGCAGCCGCGATAAGCTCGAAAAGCGGAGCATTACCGTGAGCGAAAAGGACGATATGTTCTATCGCTATCTTGTCACCGGCGGCCTGACCCTTGACGACCGCATTGCCATCCCCGACGACACCCTCACCGAGGGCCTGCCCGTCACCGACGAAATGCCCGAGCCGAGCGAGGACGAAGGTGTTGACGACGGCGGTACCGACGACGGCGGCTTTGATAACGGCGGCGTGGTCGACGGCGGTATGGACGGCGGCATCGGCGGCGATTATGCTGACGGCGGCATCGACTCCGGCCTGATCGAAGGCGGCATTGAAAACGACGGCATCGACGAGGTCGGTGTGATCGACAGCATCCCGGAGGAAAATACGGAAGGTGCGGAAACGCAGCCCGTGGAAGGAGAAGGCTGATGCTGGTTGAAATGAACAACATCTGCAAGGACTATCTTCAGGGGCGCGAAACCGTTCGCGTATTGAAGGATGTCTGTTTGCAGGTCGAGGAGGGGGATTATCTGGCCATCATGGGTCCCTCCGGCTCGGGCAAGACGACGCTGATGAATCTCATCGGCTGCCTCGATGTCCCGACCAGCGGCGAATACCGCCTTGACGGTGAGCTTTTGGCCAACGCGACCTCGAACCATCTGGCCGAGGTGCGCAATCGGACGCTCGGCTTCGTGTTCCAGAGCTTCTATCTGCTGCCGAAGCTGTCGGCCATCGATAATGTGGCGCTGCCCCTGCTGTACGCGGGCGTGCCGAAGAAGGAACGCCGCGAGCGCGCCATTGAGGCGCTGGAGCGCATGGGCCTCGGCGAGCGCGTCGGCTTCCGTCCAAATCAGCTCTCCGGCGGTCAGTGCCAGCGCGTGGCCATTGCCCGCGCCATCGTCGGCAAGCCCAAGCTGCTTCTGGCCGACGAGCCGACCGGCGCACTGGACAGCACCTCCGGCGAACAGATCATGGAAATCTTCGAACAGCTCAATGCGGAGGGCTCGACGATTCTGATGATTACGCACTCGCAGGAGATTGCCGAGCACGCGCGCCGCATCTGCTACATCCGCGACGGTATCCTGACCGACGGACGAAAGGCGGGTGAGGGCAATGCGTAAAGGAATCAAGGCTGCCATCATCAGCGTGATCTGCGTCGTCGTGGCTGCGGCGATTCTCATCGGCGTGCTGTGGTATATCGGCCGGGATACGACTCCGGTGGATGTTCTGCCGGTCTCCAATGTCAGCACGACCGGCAACATGGGCGGCATGAATTACTACTATGGTCCGGTTCGCTCGGACAATATCCAGTCGATTTTTGTCAGCGACACGCAGATCGTTACTGAGGTTCTCGTAAAGGAAGGCCAGACGGTCAAAAAGGGCGACGCACTGCTGCGCTATGATACGACGCTTTCCGACATTCAGCTCGAACGCGCGGAGATTTCCATCAAGCAGGCGCAGCTCTCGCTGGAAAATGCGAAAAAGGACCTCAACCGCATCAACAGCATGAAGCCCTACACGCCGCCTCCCACCACCGAGCCGACGACGCAGGGGCCGACGCAGGAGCTTGTGCCGGTTGAGAGCCTGCCGTATCTCTACGGCGGCAAGGGCACGCAGGAGCGCCCGTACCGCATTCTCTGGTCGGACGACCTGACGTATGACGATGATTATATTCTCGGCATCCTCGCCGGAAAGACCGAGGGCTGGTTTGCTTTTGAGATCCGCGAAGAAAATGCCGTAGCGGGCGAGCTGCGCAGTCGCTTTGGCCTGCATGTTACGGTTTATACTAAGACCACACAGCCCAATCCCCCGACCGAGCCGAATCCGACGGTCGAGCCCACTGACCCGACGGCGGAGCCGACCGAGCCGCAGCCGACGGAGCCTGCGCCCACCGAGCCGCAGCCTGCCCCTTCGACCGAAACGCGGCTTTACTACAGCTTCTTCGTTCCCACGGACGCACCGGCTGACGACGACGAGCCGGATACCCCTGACGGCTCGTGGGAGGACGACAGCTCCGGCTACACGGCGGCGGAGATCGCCCAGATGCGCGCCGAGAAGCAGAAGGAAATCCGCGACCTCGACCTCAAATACCGCATGGAGCAGGTCGAGTACGAGCGCAAGAAGGACGAGGCCGACAACGGCACCGTCTATTCCAAGGTTGACGGTACCGTTACACGGCTGGTCGATGAGGACACTGCGCGCTCGGAAAACAGCGCGATGCTGACCGTTTCCGGCGGCGGCTGCTACTATGTTGACATCAGCGTGGACGAATTCACCTGCCAGACCCTGAAGCCCGGCACACCCGTGACGGCGCAGAGCTGGTGGCCGACGGACATCAGCTGCGACGGCGAGATTTATGAGGTCACCACGACACCCTCGTCGGACAACAACTACAACGGCAACGGCAACCCCAACGTGACAATGTACAAGGTCGTTGTCTCTATTCCCGCTGAGGCCAATTTGCAGGAGGGGAACTACCTTGACATCCAGATCGGCCAGTCCGGCACCACGGGCGACGATACCCTCTGGTTGCAAAAGATGTTCATCCGCTACGAAGGCCCCCGCGCCTATGTCTACAAGCGCAACGCCGACGGCCTGCTGGAAAAGTGCTATATCCAGACCGGCTCTGACCTTTGGGGCTCGTATACCGAGATCCGCCGCGGCCTGAGCTTGGATGATTGGATTGCCTTCCCGTATGGCAAGAACGTCAAGGACGGCGCGCAGACGCAGGAGGGCAGTGTTGAGAAGTTCTACGGATACTATTGAGGGGAGGAAGCACGATGTTTGAAAGTATTTCGCAAGCCATTCAGGGCGTGTTTTCACACAAGCTGCGCTCCTTCCTGACGATGCTGGGTATTATCATCGGCATTGCTTCCATTATTACGATCATTTCCACCATCAAGGGCACCAACGAGCAGATCAAGGAAAACCTGATCGGCGCAGGCAACAATGTCGTTACCGTGCAGCTGTATCAGGAGGATTACGCCTACGACATGAGCTGGAATACCCCGCCTGTCGGCGTGAAGATGCTGCAGCCGGAGCAGAAGAAAGAGATCCTCGCACTCGATGGCGTGCAGGGCGTCAGCTTCTACCATGCCCGCAATGGCTATAGCGTGTATTACAAAAACGTCTCCCTTTCGGCGACGATGCTCGGCGTGGATCAGGATTATCTCGCCGTTAACGGCTATCAGGTCATCCGGGGCCGCAACTTCACCGACCGTGACTTTTCCAAGTCGATGAAAAACGTCATCCTTGACGAAACGGCGGCAAAGACACTGTTCGGCACGGAAAACCCCGTCGGCAAGACCATCGAGATCAAGACGGACAGCTTTACCGTCATTGGCATTGCAGCGCTGGGCGCATCCTTTGAGCCGAAGATCGAAACGGTAGACGACTACAATATATATGCGCAGAGCAGCAGCGGCAAGGTCTTTATGGCCGATTCCGCGTGGCCGATCGTCTGCCGCTTCGATGAGCCGCAGACCGTAGCCATTCGCGCAGCCTCGACGGATGAAATGACTGCGGCCGGCAAGTCTACTGCCGATTATCTGACCGAGCATCAGATCGACAGCCGTACCAAGACGAACCTCAGCTACCGCAGCGACGACCTGCTCGAACAGGCCAAGAAGCTACAGGAGATGAGCAGCTCGACGAACAATCAGCTCATCTGGATTGCCAGCATCTCGCTGCTCGTCGGCGGCGTGGGCGTTATGAACATCATGCTCGTCACCGTCACCGAGCGCACGGGCGAGATCGGCCTGAAGAAGGCCATCGGCGCAAAGCGGCGCAGAATTCTGGCACAGTTCCTGACCGAGGCGGCGGTTCTGACCGGCATCGGCGGCCTGCGGCGGGACGGCTGCCGCTCTTTGGGCGTCTGGGCGTTTGCCGCCCTTGGGCTGATGCTGCTGGGCGCCGTGGGCACGGGCGTGCTGCCCGCCGCTCTTTTCGGTATCCCCGAGCGGTTCAGTGTCTTTTCCGCCGCCGGCTTCACCGCCGTGCTGGGCGTTTATCTGTCGCGCGGCTTTCCACAGACGCCTGCCCGGACTTGAAATTCTTTCTTGACAAGTTCCGGCATCGATTTTATAATAACACGCAGTTATTGATAACTATATGTTATCTTTTGGAGGTCATTGCATGCCTGC
>CAKUNB010000057.1 GCA_934668285.1 uncultured Oscillospiraceae bacterium
CCTATTCCAAATTGGAAGGCTTTGCGTTTTTGCCGATCACCTGCTTCACCATGGCGCTGACGACCTTTGTCAGCCAGAATCTCGGCGCGGGGCAGCACGAGCGGGCAAAAAAAGGCTCCGTCTTCGGCATCATCAGCTGCGTCATTATGGCCGAGCTGATCGGCGTGATTCTGCTGGTCTTTTCTCGCCCGCTGCTGTCGTTCTTCACGGACAATGAGGCGGCAATCGCCGTCGGCACCAAGCAGATTCGGGTAGAGGCGCTGTTTTTCTGCATGCTGTCGCTGTCGCACTGTATCGCGGCAATCATGCGCGGCGCGGGAAAGCCGCTGGTGCCGATGTTCGTCATGCTGGGCGCATGGTGCATCCTGCGCGTCGCGTATATCAGCATCGTCGTCCCGATCGTTCAGGAGAGCTGGGTCATTTTCTCCGCCTATCCCCTGACGTGGACGGTCAGCAGCATCGTCTTCCTGATTTTCTACCTGAAAACCGACTGGATTCACGGCTTCGACAAAAAAGCCGCGCTGTCCAAGAAAGCATAATCAACCCGCCCGATTCCAAACCGGAATCGGGCGGGTTTTCAAGTCTGTCATTGCGAGGCCGCAGGCCGTGGCAATCTCGTGCAGGCAGTTGCGAAAGAAAACGGATAGCCACGTCGCTTCGCTCCTCGCAATGACATGTTCGGGACCTTAGAGCTTTGCTGCCCGACTTTGGCTGGAGTCGGGCAGATGTTTTATGCTTCGTCGGCGGCAGTATAATACTGCGCCTGCGCGTTCCAGAGGGCGGCATAGGGGCGGCCGGTTTCGGCGAGGAGGGTTTCATGCGTGCCGGTTTGCACGATCTGGCCGTCGGCGAACACTGCAATCTTGTCGCAGAAGCGGCAGGAGGCGAGGCGATGGCTGATGTAGACCGCCGTTTTTCCGCCGGAGATATCGCTGAATTTGCGGTAGACCTCATATTCGGAAACCGGGTCCAGCGCGGCGGTCGGCTCGTCGAGGATAATAAAGGGCGCGTCCTTATACAGTGCGCGGGCCAGCGCGATCTTCTGCGCCTCGCCGCCGGAAATTTCGACACCGGCGGGGTCAAAATTCTGATACAGCGCCGTGTCCAGTCCCTGCGGCATGGCGGACAACCGCTCGCCGAAGCCCGCCTCGGTCAGGCAGTCGGCTGCCCGGACCCGGTCATAGGCCGCGCCTGCCGCAACATTCTGCCCCAGCGGAAAGGCAAACAGCCGGAAATCCTGAAATACCACGGAAAACAGCGCCAGATATTCCTCGTAATCATACTTCCGAATGTCCACGCCATTGAGTAAAATAACACCCTCGGTGGGGTCGTAGAGGCGGCAGAGGAGCTTGATAAACGTTGTCTTGCCGCTGCCGTTGCGCCCCACGACGGCCAGCCGCTGGCCGATCTTGAACTTGAGGCTCACATGGCGCAGCGCGTAGCTTTCCGTGTTCGGATAGCGGAAGGAAACGTCGCAAAACTCGATGGTATAGTCGTTGTCGTCCCGTTTTTCGACGGAAAGCGTGCCTTGATACATGGGGTTCAGAATGTCGAAATAGGAAAAGTAACGCTTCGTGTACGTGTCGTTCAGCGCGAGGATTTGCGTCACGCGGACCAGCCCGACGGCGCCGGTCAGCAGCAGCACCACGCTGGATACATACTGCGCAATCGAGCCGACAGAAAGCCCGCCTTGTAACGCGCCTGCGATCAGCAGCAGATACACCCCGCCGCGCAGGAGATATTCCATACCCGTGGACAGCAGCTTCAGCGCACTGCATTGCAGGGTGCATTTGGCCTCCCGCACGCTGACCTCATCGTAAAAACGCCGCTCGAAGGCGCCGAGTGGGCCGGCCATGCCATAGAGCCGGATGTCCTTTCCGGTCGTGTAATGAGAAATATATGTAAAAAACCGGTCGAGCGTAATATTGCTCTGTGTGCAGCTCGCGGCGTAGGCGTTGTTGAGCTGAGTCGAGCGCTTGCTGACGAACATATTGGCCGCCAGCGTCAGCGCGACCCCGCCCGCAAAGGCCAGCTTCGCCCAGAGCGGGATAGCCCGGACAGCAAAAAAAGACACAGTAAGCGACACGGATGCGACGACCTGCACGATGCAGCGCACGGCGCGGTTCAGGCAGCCGGCAAAATAGAAAAGATTGAAGCCCGTCCTGCTCTCGGTGTAGATGCGCTCGGCCAGCAGGGCGGTCTGCCGGTCCTCGATCGAGGCGTAGGCCAGGTGCATGGCCTTCTCGGCAAACTGCCACTCGTGCGCGTCGTCCAGCTCCAGCTTGCCGCGCTCCGTCTGCGCCTCTAAAAGCGCCTTGCAGAGGGTCAGCAGCGCCGTCAGCCCGACGGTCAGCCCGGCGTAGAGCGCCAGCGTCCGGACGCCCGCGCCGGCGGTCAGCGCGTCGATGAGGCGGGCGGAGAAATAAATCGGCACGTAAGGCAGCAGCGCCGTCACGGCAGCCCCCAGCATCAGCGCCAGAACATAACGGCGGCTCAGCCGGTACAGCAGCCGCAGAGAGCGGGAAATGATACGGCAATGTTCACGCAGCGTCATGTTGCATTCCCTCCCTGATAATCCTTGCGATACCAGCAGCTTTGTATTTCGTAGAGCTTGGCGTATTCGCCGCCCTGCGCGATCAGCGCCTCGTGCGTCCCCTCCTCGGTGATCTTGCCGTCCTTTAGGAACAGAATGCGGTCGCAGAAGCGGGTAGAGGCCAGCCGGTGCGAGATAAAGAGCGAGGTTTTGCCCTCTGTCATGTCGCGGTATTGCAGGTAGATTTCATTTTCGGCAATCGGGTCCAGCGCGGCGGTCGGCTCGTCGAGAACGAGGACCGGAGCGTTTTTATACAGCGCCCGCGCCATCATCAGCTTCTGCGCCTCGCCGCCGGAAAGCTCGATGCCGTCGGCGTTGATCTGCTTGTCAAGGCGGGTGTCGATGCCGTGCGGCAGCGAATCCAGCTTACCGCCCAGCCCCGCCTGCCGCATACAGGCCTCGGCGCGGACCTTGTCCACGGCATCGCCGAGGTCGCCCGCGACCGTTTCGGCCAGCGAGAAGAACGAGGTCTGCACGTCCTGAAACACGGGCGAAAACAGACGGTAATACTCCGAACGGCGGAAGCTTTGAATCGGTATACCGTTCAGACGAATCTCGCCCGCCGTCGGGCGATAAAGACCGCACAGGAGCTTGACGAGCGTTGTCTTGCCTGCGCCATTCGCACCGACGAGTGCCACGCGCTCCCCGGCGCGGAGGGTAAAGCTCAGATCGTCCAGGGTGTTCTGCTCCGCGCCGTCGTAGCGGAAGGAAACGTGGTCAAACGTCAGCTCCGGCGCATGGTCGAGCTGCGCCGAAGCGTCCAGCTTGGCGCTCTCATCGTCCTCGGGCAGATCGAGGTATTCGCGGTAATCGCTGACCTTCAGGCTCGCGGCCTGCATGGTGTTCCATGCGCTCAGAAGATTGCCGACAAACGTCGCAAAGCCGGAAATTGCCGCAAAGTAGAGCAAAAACTGATCGGCTGTCAACCGTCCTTGCAGTGCCATGGAAATTAAAACAGCATAGGCCGCGCCGTCGCGCAGTAAAATCACGCCGAGATCGGCAAGGCAGGGCAGCAGCCTGCAGCGGTTCAGGCGGTCCTTCCATGCAAGATGCTGCTCCATCAAATCCCGGTAGATCCTGCGCAGCCAGTCCACCATACCGTAGACGCGGATGTCCTTCGCCGCGGCAAAATCGGCGGACCGCTTCGCGGTGTAGCGCAGGCGCTTTTCCAGATCGGCACGTTCCACGCGGGCGCGGTATTCGCAGCGGTTGTAGGCCCGGACACAGAACCAGTTGACGAGCGGCGCAAGCGTCAGCAGCAGGACGAGCCACGGACTTACAAAGGAAATGACCGTGCCGAACAGGAAATAACACAATAGATTCTGCACGATGCTCATCGCCTGCTGCGGGACCTCCAGAAACGGCACACTGCCGCTGTTCATCCATAGGGCGGACGAGGCGCGCTCCTGCAGGTCGCGCACGGCCTTGCTCTCGTATTGCTGATAAAAGCAGCGCATGGATTTGGCATCCAGCGCGGCATCCTGCCGGAAGCGGAAGCGGGTAGCGTAGACTTTCTGCATCGACTGCAAAAACTCGCCCAGTGCGGCGGCCAGCAGCGTCGCGCCGAGCAGCAGCCCGACGGCCAGCGCCGCGTGCGCGAAGGACTGCCCCTGCGTCACCTCGGCGACGACCAGCGCAGGCAGGCGAATTTCCGCCCATGCGAGGAACACTGCCAGCGGAACGGCCAGCGCCATCAGCCAGAAGGACTGCGGCGTGCTGCGCAGCATGGTGCGAAAGCTCCAGAGCGCGTTACTTAGCGCGGAGAGCGCGGACTTTTTCGGTTTTTCTTTCAAAACGCATCGCTCCTTTCTGGCGCTATCCTAGCACAACGCGGCGCAAAACGGAAAATTCGTGCACCAACTGCATCCAGCGGCGCACGAATTGCAATCAGGGCAGCGCGGGCACCAGAAACTCCGAGGTGAACGCGCCGTCCTCGCTGTTGAATTTGACCCAGCCGCCGTGCTGTGCGATGATGGCCTCCGCGCGGTGCAGGCCGAAGCCGTGCAGGCCGGTCTTGCTCGTGCGGAAAAGGCTGCCGTGCTTCAGCTGCTTTTTTCCGGCGGCGTTGAGGAGGTAGCAATAGAGCATCGATCCCTTGAGGCACAGGGTCAGGCGAAGGAATTTTTCTCCCTCCGTGCTCCCGCAGGCCTCGATGGCGTTGTCCAGAAGATTTCCAAGGACGATGCTCAGCTCCAGATCGGACAGCGCCAGCTCCGGCGGGAGGTTGGCCTGCACGGTCACGGCGATGCCCGCTGCCCGCGCCTGCGCGAGCTTTGCCGATAAAATGGCATCTACGGTCACGTTGCCGGTCTTGAGCAGCGTGTCCACCGTTTGCAGACTGCGGTCGAGCTGCTCGATATAGGCAAGGGCGCGGTCCGTTTCCCCGGCCTCAAGCTGGCCCTTGAGCGCCTGCAAATGGTGATGAAAATCGTGCTTATAGCCGCGCATCTCGCTATGGATGCTGCGGACCTCCTCCAGATGCTGTTTTGCCTGCGCCTCCTGCATCTCGACGAGGCGCAAATACGTTCTCTTTCGCATACGCTACCTCAATTTCTCGCGATGAACGCGCGGTTGATGTCGTCATATTTTCCCCGCGCGACGGGCAGCTCCGCGCCGGAGCGGAGGGTGAGCGCGGTGCGGCCGATGCGGGTGATCTGCTTCAGGTTGACCAGGTAGGAGCGGTGGACGCGGAAAAAGTCCGCGCTGAGTCGCTGCTCGAAGGAGGAAATGCCCTCCCGGAGGCGGTAGTCGCGCGGCGCGGCGTGGACAACCAGCTCATGCCGGAAGGATTCGATGTAAAAAATGTCCGCTTCATAGAGCTTGATCGTCTCGCCGTCGGCGGAAAACACGACAAACGGCGGCTCAGCCGCCAGCTTTTCTGCCGCGCGGGAGAGGACGGCGCTGAGCTTTTCCACCGCAACGGGCTTGACCAGATAGTGCAGCGCATCGACCTCGTAGCCCTCGGCGACGAACTCAAAATGCGACGTAATGAACACGATCTCCGCGCGGCTGCCCGCCTGCCGGAGCTGCTTGGCAAGCTCGATGCCGCTCATGGCCCGCATTTCCACGTCGAGCAGGAAAATATCATATGGCATCCCGCCCGCACAGGCAAACCAGAGGGCCTCTGCGCTGGGAAACAGCTCGATTTTACAATCGTGCTGCGTTGCCCGGCCCCATGCGAAAACTGCCGCTTGCAGCGCCTCCGCCTGCGGCAGCTCATCGTCGCAAATCGCAATATGATAGGTCATGCCATCGCCGCCCTTTCGTCCGATTTCACAAACAGCTCCCCGGCTTGGGGAGCTGTGATGGTTTATCAAAAGCCTAAGTTTGTCATTGCGAGGCCCTGAAAGGGCCGTGGCAATCCGTTTTCCCTTTCCCCGCGCCGCTGCGCCTTGGCTCCCTCTTTGAGGGAGCTGGCACGGCGAAGCCGTGACTGAGGGAGTCCCCCCGCGCCCGCAGGAGCAGGTTACGGTGAGGTATGCGCCAAAACCGAAGTGCCTGCACAAGATTGCCACGGTTTGCTGTGCAAACCTCGCAATGACAATTTCGGGGCGCGTAGCCGCCGAAAGCAGTTCCGCAAACACGTGGAGCTGTGATTATTTTAATAGTACCGCAGGTGCTTGCGAAGCTCCAGAAGGTCGGAGAAGGTTTCCGGCCGCTTGGAGGGGTCGCGCAGGAGCGCCGAGGGGTGGTACATCGCGGTGTACAGAATGCCGTCGCGCTCGGTCCAGTTGCCGTGCTCGCGCGTGATGCGGAAATCCGGCTTGATGAGGCGCATTGCCGCGATGCGGCCGAGGCAGACGATGATCTTCGGCTGCAAAATGCGCAGCTGCTCGTTCAGGTAGCCGATACAGGCGTCCTGCTCGTCGTCCATCGGGTCGCGGTTCTGCGGCGGGCGGCACTTGACGATGTTGCAGATATAGCTGTTCTCGCGGCTCAGGTCGATGATCGACAGCATATCGTCCAGCAGCTTCCCGGCCGGGCCGACGAACGGCTCACCCTGCAAATCCTCCTGCTGGCCCGGCCCCTCGCCGACGAACACGACCGGCGACGGCACCGGCCCGACGCCGAATACCAGCTTCGTCCGCGTCGCGCCGAGGCGGCATTTTTGGCAGCCCTCACAGCGCTGTCTCAGCGCCTCCATCTCACTGCTCACGGCTGCGTCTCCTTCTCTCCTCTCTGCGGCGGCGCTCCTCGGCACGCTTCCTTGCCTGCCGCGCGTTTGCCGCGCGGACGAGCAGCAGGAAGATCACCAGGATCAGCACCACCAGCAGGGGCAGCACAATGTACCAGTAGTCCCAGATTTGGCCCGTCGACTGCGACGGATTCTGCGCGTCGGGCTGCTGCGTCGCGGCGGGCTTTTCCTGCGCGCGCGCAACTGCCGTCAGCGTTACCAGATCGCAGCTGGCCACGCGCTTGCCGCGGTAGAGCGCGACGACCGTACCGACGCACTCGCCCTTTTCCAGCGGCGCCTCCAGATGCTCGCGGTTGTATTCCAGCCGCATCGAGATATCCGAGGGATCCAGATCGTTCGGCAGCAGCGCCGAAATATTCTCCTTTGCCCGCACGACCACGCTGCCCGCGCCCTCGGCAAAGAGCACCGTCGGCTGGCCGAGCATCGTCGTTTCCGTCAGCACACGCCGCTGCTCGTAATGCTCGAAGCCGTACTCAAACAGCCGCTTCGTTTCCACAAAGCGCATGTCCTTCAGCGAGCCGTCCATATCCGGCTCCGTGCCGCAGCCGCAGACGATGCTCATCAGGTTCAGCTTCCCGTCCGAGGCCGTGGAAACCAGGCAGCCGCCCGCAGGCGTGGTAAAGCCGGTCTTTACGCCGCGCGCCTTGTCGTAGTAATATTTGTCCTCTTTGATGTCGCTAGTCAGATAGTTCGTCGTTTCCAGCGTCCGCTCTGCAGAGAGGTTCGTCGCCGGTACGACATGCTCGATCGTACTGGCAAACTCGCGGAACTGCTCGTTCTGCCACGCCCAGCGCGCCACGATGGAAATATCGCGGACGGTGGTGTAGTGGTTGTCGTTGTGCAGGCCGTGGGTGTTGGCGTAGTGCGTGTTGGTCATGCCCAGCTCCGCCGCCTTCTGGTTCATCATTTCAACAAAGGAGGAAACGTCCCCCGCGATGTACTCTGCAATGACGTTGCAGCCCTCGTTCGCCGACGAGACCATAATGCAGTACAGAAGCTCCCGCAGCGTCAGCTGCTCGCCCTTGAGCAGGCCCGCCGTGCTGCCGAATTCGCTCAGGTTTTGCAGCGCCGTGCCGGAAACGGTAAGCACATCGTCCATGTTGCCGTTCTCGATGGCCAGCATGCAGGTCATGATCTTCGTCAGGCTGGCGGGGTAGCGCCGGTCGTCGATGTGCGTGGAGTAGAGCACGGTGTTGCTGTCCAGATCGATCAGAATCGCCGCCTTCGCCGCGATATCAAAGCGCTGCGGGAAGCCGTAATCCAAAAGATCGCCGTGCGTCAGCGGATCGTCCGAGTCGGGCATGACCCAGCTGTCCTCGGTCGGCGCTTCGGTCACTAGGGCGCCGTTTTCATCCGTCAGCTGCTCGGTCGTGCTCTCCGTTGTTTCCTCCTCCGGCTCGGCAAAAACCGCCGGCGCGGTCAGCGTCAGCAGCCACAGCAGCGACAGAATGCAGGCAAATACTCTAATTTTTTTCATAATTCTCTCCCAAAACCGGCGCGGCGGCTTGCCGCCGGACGGACACTTGTGGTATAATAAATAGGAATATCGGTTTGGTATTATTATAGCAGAAATCAAAATGATGTCAACCGATTCCATTCTTCGATTTCCGGAAATGTGCGGGGAGGACGCTATGAAAAGGATCAAGCCGGAGTGGCTTCTGCTGGCGCTTGCGCTGCTGTTTCTCTGCTTCACCGCCGGTCTGACCATCGGGCGGCGCACGGCAGACGGCGAGCTGCGCATCTCAACGGCAAACGCCGCCGTCCCGCAGGCGCAGGAGCTGACCGGCGGCGATAACCCCGCCGCTGCGCTCCCTGCAGCATCCGAGGGCGTAGTGAAGATCAACATCAACACCGCCTCGAGCGAGCTTTTGGAATCGCTGCCGGGCATCGGCCCGACGCTGGCGCAGAGCATCATTGAATACCGGACGGCGCACGGCGCGTTTGCCTCCGTTTCCGAGCTGACCGAGGTCAGCGGAATCGGCCGGAAGCGCCTCGATGCCATTGCGCAATACATTACCGTGGAGGATTCACCGTGAAAATACTTGTAGTTGACGACGAGGAGCTGCTCGTCAAGGGCATTCGCTTCAATCTGCAGAACGACGGCTATCAGGTCGTCACCGGCGCAAACGGGCGCGAGGCCATTGAGCTGGCGCGCAGCCCCGACATCGGGCTGATCGTGCTCGACGTCATGATGCCGGAGATCGACGGCATGGAGGCCTGCCGCCGCATTCGGGAGTTTTCCAGCGTCCCGATCATCATGCTCACCGCCCGCACCGAGGACATGGACAAGCTCATGGGCTTTGAGCAGGGCGCGGACGACTACCTCACCAAGCCCTTCAATATTCTCGAGCTGAAGGCGCGCATCCGGGCGCTGCTGCGGCGCACCGCCGGAAGCGCCGCCCCCAAGGAAGCCAGCCGTCTAACCATCGGCGCACTGACAATGGACACGCAGGAGCGCAACATCTACAAGGACGGACAAATTGTCGAGCTGACGGCGCGGGAGTTTGACGT
>CAKUNB010000058.1 GCA_934668285.1 uncultured Oscillospiraceae bacterium
CCCTTGACGAACTGGAAGCGCTGCTGGAAACGGCAGGCGGTGTCTGCGCGGCGAAAATGCTGCAAAACCGCCATACGCCCGACCCGCACAGCTTCATCGGCGAGGGCAAGGCTGCGGAATTAAAGGAGCTGCTGGAAACGACGGAGGCCAATATGGTCGTCTTCGATAACGACCTTTCGCCGTCGCAGATTCGCGCGTTGGAGGAGATCACCGGCGCGACGGTGCTTGACCGCAGCGCCCTGATTCTGGATATTTTCGCCCAGCGGGCGAAGACCGCCGAGGGCCGCCTGCAGGTCGAGCTGGCGCAGTATCAGTATCTGCTGCCGAAGCTGTCCGGCATGGGCAAGTCCATGTCCCGCCTCGGCGGCGGCATCGGCACGCGCGGCCCCGGCGAAACGAAGCTCGAAACCGACCGGCGGCATATCCGCGAACGCATTGACCGGCTCAAGGCGGAGCTGGCCGAGGTACGCAAGACGCGCGCCGTCCAGCGCGAACGGCGCATCAAAAACGCAATTCCCGTCGTCGCCCTCGTCGGCTACACGAACGCGGGCAAATCGACGCTGCTCAATCAGCTGACCGATGCCGGAATCCCGGCGAATAACCGCCTGTTCGACACGCTCGACACCACGACGCGCAAGCTCAAGGTGTCGGACCATCTGGAAGTCCTGCTGTCGGACACGGTCGGCTTTATCGCCAAGCTGCCGCACCATCTGGTGGAGGCTTTTAAGGCGACGCTGGAGGAGCTGCAATATGCCGACCTCCTGCTGCACGTCATTGACGCGTCCGACCCGCAGCGCGAGGCGCATATTGCGGTGGTCGATAAGCTCATCGACCAGCTGGCCAGGCCCGGCGTGCCGGTCATTCGGTGCTATAATAAGGTCGACCTGCTCGACGACATGAGTAATTTCCCCATCGGGGAAAAGAATGTACCCATGTGCGCACGGAACGGCATCGGCATGGACGAGCTGCTGACGCGCATCGATCAGACGCTGCTCGGCGTGCTGCATCATGTGACGCTGCTGCTGCCCTACAGCGAGGGCGGCGCGATCGAGGTGTTCCACGAGCAGGCGCAGGTGCATCGCGTGGAGTATCTGCCGGAAGGCATTGAAATCGAGTTGACGTGTAAAGAAGAACTGTACGGCCGCTATCGCCGCTACGAAAGGGAGCCGTCATGAAGCCGTATCTGGTTCCGACCAAGCAGGCCGATGCCGAGTTCATCGAGCGGCGCTCTCGCTTCATCGGACATATTTTTGTAACCGACACGGAGGAGGAGGCCCTCGCGCGGCTCAAGCAGATGCGCGAAGCCTATTGGGATGCGACCCATAACGTATATGCCTATATCATCCGCGACGGCGCGACGCGCTTTTCCGACGACGGCGAGCCGGGCGGCACGGCGGGCATGCCCGTTTTGCAGGTGCTGCAGCGCGAGGAAATCTTCAACGTGACGTGCGTTGTGACGCGCTATTTCGGCGGCATTTTGCTCGGTGCGGGCGGGCTGGTCCGCGCCTATGCACACAGCGCGAAAATTGCGCTCGATGCCGCTGGACGGTCGGTCAAGCAGGTGTGGACAAAGGTCTATCTGCCGTGCCCCTATAGCTGGTTCGAGCGCATCCGCTTGGAGGTTACGGCGTTCGGAGGCGTGATCGAAAACACCGACTTCGGTGCGGACGTGAGCTTTGACCTCCTTCTGCCGGAGGCGCAGGTGGAGCCGTTTCTGGCGCGGGTGCTCGACCTCTCCGCCGGAACGATCGAGGGCCTGACGGGCGACAATGTCTACCGCGCGTACCCATTATAATCTTTCATCACGCAGGAGGGCAACCTATGACGATCCGCGAGCAGCTTGAGCGGCAGGAGCATCTGATTCTGTCTGAACGGGCGCAGTTTTCTGACGCGTCGAAGGGCAGACCGAACGAAGAGGCGCCGACGGAGAACGATATGCGCACGTGCTATCAGCGCGACAGCGACCGCATTTTACATAGCAAATCGTTCCGCCGCCTGATGCACAAGACGCAGGTGTTTTTGCAGCCCGAGGGCGACCATTACCGCACGCGCATGACGCACACGCTTGAGGTCGCGCGGATCGCGCGGACGATCACCCGCGCGCTGCGGCTGAACGAGGACTTAGCAGAGGCCATTGCGTTCGGCCACGACCTTGGTCACACGCCCTTCGGCCACGCGGGCGAGGTTGCGCTCAGCGAGGTCACCGGCAAGCCCTTCCGCCACAACGAGCAGTCGCTGCGCGTGGTGGATGTGCTGGAAAAGGACGGGCACGGCCTGAACCTGACCTACGAGGTGCGGATGGGCATCCTCGGCCACAGCCGCCATAGCCGCCTTCCGGAGACGCTGGAGGGCCGGATCGTCCGCAAATCCGACCAGATCGCCTATATCAATCACGACATCGACGACGCGATGCGCGCCGGAATTCTGACGAATTCCGACATTCCCCGGGAAATTGCCGACGTTCTGGGCAACACCCATCGGGAGCGCATCAATTCGCTTGTGACGAACATGGTGCTCCATACGCTGAAAACCGGCGAGCTGGGGATGGACCCCGAGGTCGACGCGACGATGGAGGCGCTGCGGAACT
Organism: uncultured Oscillospiraceae bacterium; assembly: GCA_934668285.1. Classification (GTDB taxonomy): domain Bacteria; phylum Bacillota; class Clostridia; order Oscillospirales; family Oscillospiraceae; genus JAZOXB01. Next base: position 2,588 of record CAKUNB010000058.1, read on the forward strand.
TCATGTTCGAGCGCGTTTACAAAAACCCCGTCGCCAAGGGCGAGGAGGTCAAGGCGCGGCATATTTTGCAGGAGCTTTATACCTACTATATCAAGCATCCCGAGGCGCTGCCGGCGGACTTCCAGCCGCAGCTGACCTTTGACGGCATGGAGCGCACGGTGTGCGATTACATTGCCGGAATGACGGACAAATATGCAATGTACAAATTTGAGGAGCTGTTTATCCCGCTTGCGTGGCAGGTGCGGGGATAAGCGCTCGCAGAACGACACGAAAGGAGGGGCAATATGGCGTTTTCGCCTGCTTTTTTGGACGAGCTGAACCGGCGGAATCCGATTGAGGACGTCGTCGGGCAGTATGTCGCGCTGACGCGGCGGGGCAGCAACCTGTTCGGCCTTTGCCCCTTCCACGGGGAGAAAACCGCGTCGTTTTCCGTTGCGCCGGAGAAGGGGATTTTCTACTGCTTCGGCTGCCACAAGGGCGGTGGCGTGATCAATTTCATCATGGAAATTGAGAATCTGTCCTATCCCGACGCGGTGCGGTTTCTTGCCAAGCGCGCGGGACTTGAAGTACCGGAGGACGACGCCGAAAACTCGCAGTACAAGAAAAAAGAGCGCCTCTGGGCGCTGTGCAGGAGCGCGGCGCGCTTCTTTAACGAGCAGCTCAAAACGCCCGGCGCGTCGGAGGCGCGGGCCTATGCGCTCAAGCGCGGGCTGTCGCCCTCGACCATCACGCGCTTCGGCCTCGGCTTTGCGCCGAACGCGTGGACGGCCCTGATGGACGCGATGACGGCCAAGGGCTACACGAAGCAGGAGCTGATGGAGGCCGGGCTGGTCCTGCAAAACCGCGACAAGGGGACGTTTTACGACCGCTTCCGCAATCGTCTGATGTTCCCGATCATCGATGTGCGCGGAAACGTCATCGGCTTCGGCGGCCGCGTGATGGACGACTCGACGCCGAAGTACCTGAATTCGCCGGAGACGCTGATTTTCAACAAGCGGCGGAACCTTTTCGGCATGAACATCGTCAAAAAGTCGAAGCAGGGGTTTATTATTCTGACCGAGGGCTATATGGATGCCATTGCGCTGCACCAGTACGGCTTTGACTGTGCGGTTGCCTCGCTCGGTACCTCGCTGACGCAGGAGCACGCGGACATGCTGTCCAAGTATACCAACGAGGTTGTGCTGACCTACGACGGCGATCAGGCGGGGCAGAACGCGACGCAGCGGGCCATTCCAATGCTGGAAAAAACAGGCCTGCGCGTGAAGATCCTGCGGATGCAGGGCGCGAAGGATCCGGACGAGTTTTTGAAAAAATACGGTGCAGACCGCTTTAAGCTCCTGCTGCAGGGGTCGGAGAATCAGGCGGAGTACCGCCTGCGCTCTCTGCAAATGCGCTACGATCTGACAAACGACGAGCAGAAGGTGCTCTTTGCCAAGGAGGCCGCCGAGCTGATTGCAAGCTTCGCCACGACAGTGGAGCGCGAGGTTTATGCCAACCGCGCGGCGGAAATGGCGGGGCTGACGCCGGAGGTCATGAAGATCGAAATTAACCGCGCCGTCCGCCGCAAAAAGAGCATGGAAAAGAAAAACCGCGAGAAAAAGGAGCTGGAGATCAGCATTCAGCGCCAGCCTCGGCCGCGCGAGCTGCGTTACGAGAACCTTCGCAGCGCAATTGCGGAGGAAGGCTTGCTGCGAATGCTGCTGCGGGAGCCGGCGCTCTTTGCAAGAACGGACGAGCTGACGGCGCAGACCTTCTCCGTGCCGATGTTCGGCGTGTGCTTTGCGCTGCTCAAGCAGCGGTGGCAGGAGGATCTGACCGTGCGGCCGGATGTGCTGGCTGACGCGCTCACGCCTGCGGAGATGTCGCACCTGACGGCGGTTTTGCAGGAGCAGGACTGCCCTGTGTCCGAGGATGCGTTTGACGATTACGTTCGCGTCATTGTGCAGGAGCACCGTCGCGCGAGCTTTTCCGGCGAATCGTCGGATCTGCTGGCGATGCAGGAGCAGCTGCGCAAGAAAAAAGGCTATGGAGGTACATAACATGGGAGAAACGCAGAATACTACGAAAATGAACGAAAAACTGCAGCAGCTTCTTGAGCGCTCCATGAAGACCAAGAAGGTGGCTTCCAAGGACTTGATTGATACACTGGATTCCATTGATGCCGATGAGCAGCAGACCGATATGATCTACGACGCCCTTGAGGCGGCGGGAATTGAGATCGATATCTCCGATGTGGTCGAAATGCTCACAAAGCCGGAGGAAATGCTCCCGAGCGAGGAGGATATCCGGCTGGTCGAGGAGGAAAAGCTCGTCAACACCGAGGAAATTTCCGACTCGATGAGCGTGAACGATCCGGTGCGGATGTACCTCAAGGAAATCGGCAAAATTCCGCTGCTCACCCCCGAGGAGGAGCAGGCGCTGGCGAAGCGGATGGCCGAGGGCGACGAGGCCGCGCATCAGAAGATGGTCGAGGCCAATCTGCGCCTTGCCGTGTCGATTGCCAAGCGCTACGTCGGGCGCGGCCTCCCGCTGCTCGACCTGATTCAGGAGGGCAACCTCGGTCTGATCAAGGCCGCCGAGAAATTTGACTACACCAAGGGCTACAAATTCTCTACCTACGCAACATGGTGGATCCGCCAGTCCATTTCCCGCGCGATTGCCGACCATGCGCGGACGATCCGCATTCCGGTGCACATGGTGGAGACGATGAACCGCGTTTCCCATGCGTCGCACGATCTGGTGCAGGAGTTGGGGCGCGACCCGACGCCTTCGGAGATCGCAAAGCGCCTGCATATGTCCGTGGAGAAGGTCGAGGAGATCATGCGCGTGGCGCAGGAGCCGATCTCACTGGAAACGCCGGTGGGCGAGGAGGACGACAGCCATCTCGGCGATTTCATTCAGGATGAGGATGCCTTTGAGCCTGCGGATGCGGCGTCCTACGCGCTGCTGCGCGAGCAGCTGGCCGATGTGCTCAAGACGCTGACGCCGCGCGAGGAAAAGGTACTGCGCCTGCGCTATGGCCTGACCGATGGGAAAATGCACACGCTTGAGGAGGTCGGCGACGAATTCCAGGTGACCCGCGAGCGCATCCGACAGATCGAGGCCAAGGCTCTGCGCAAGCTCCGCCACCCGTCCCGCTCGAAGGTTCTGAAGGATTTTCTGAACTGATTTTTGGCGGGATTTCCGCGTGCCGAAAATTTTTTTCTTGACATTATGCAAAAAAAACGTATCATATGTGTTAGATAGAAATGAACGGAGGCAACCGAGATGTACGACCGTATCAGAACGTATCTTGCACAGCAGCTTGATATTCCGGCGGAGGATATACACCGCGATACGACGTTTGAGAGCCTGCATCTGGACTCCCTGGACATGATGGAAATGGTCATGGACATGGAGGAGGAGCTGGGCGTCGATTTCGAGATGGAGGGCGAAATGAAGCTCGAAACCATCGGCGATCTCGCGGATTTCATCGAGGATAAGCTCGCGGAAATCGGCTAAGCGAAAATATAACTGAATTTCGGCCCATGATAAGGTCGCACTAGTCGGGGAGATAGCGGTGCCCTGTAGCCTGCAATCCGCTACAGCAGGGATGAACTCCCGCACCCGGGTATTGCGCAGTGCCGCTGTCCGAATAAGCGGTGTTGAGGGGTCGGTCTCGCGCAACGGGCTCCCGTGAACCATGTCAGGCGGGGAACCGAGCAGCATTAAGCGGATCTGTCCGTGTGCCGCGAGCAAGCCGATCCTGAGCTGGCTGTTCGGGAAACGGGTGTTGCGCGTATTCAAATGCGGGTGTGCGATCTTATCATGGGCCGAAGTAACTTCACCACGGCAAGCGGCGGAATGCTGCTTGCCGTGCTTTTTTGTTGGCGGGGCGCATAGGATTCTACGCGGGGACAACCGCAGAATTCTGTGAGGTGAGGCAAAATGGACGCATGGATGACGCGGCTGGGGGATGCTTTTTGGGGATGGCCGACGATGGCGCTCTTTCTCGGTGTCGGGCTGCTGTACACCGTGCGGCTGCGCGGGATTCAGCTTCGCCGCCTCGGCAAGGCACTGAAGCTGATTTTCTCCGGCGGCGAGGACAGCGGGATCAGCCCGTATGCGGCGCTGTGCACGGCGCTGGCGGCGACCATCGGGACGGGGAATATCGTCGGCGTAGCGACGGCGCTGGCCGCCGGTGGGCCGGGAGCTTTGTTCTGGATGATTGTTTCGGCAATTTTCGGGATGGCAACACAGTATGCCGAGGGTTTTCTGGCTGTTAAATACCGGAGATTGGGGAAAAACGGCTGGTTTGGCGGGCCGTTCTGCTATATTGAGTACGGGCTGGGCGAAAAATGGCACTGGCTGGCAAAAACCTTTGCCTTTGTCGGCGCGGCGGTCGGAATTCTCGGCGTGGGAACGGTGACGCAGGTCAACAGCATCACGGGCGCGGCCGAGGGCTTTTTCGGCGGCGCGACGGTGACTCTGTTCGGGCGGCCCTATGTGGTGGCGAAAATCGTTGCCGGAGCCTTGGTAACGGCGGGGGCAGCGCTGGTGCTGCTCGGCGGAATGCGACGGATTTCCCGCGTCTGTGAGGCACTGGTGCCGCTGATGTCTGCAATTTATGTTGTCTGCGCGGTGCTGGTGCTCGTTCGCTTTGCCGATCGCATTCCTGCGGCGGTTTCCCTGATTTTCCGCAGCGCGTTTGCGCCCCGCGCCGTGCTGGGCGGCGCGGCGGGGATTTCTGTCCGGACGGTGCTGCGCATGGGCATCGGGCGCGGCGTTTTTACGAACGAAGCGGGGCTTGGCTCATCTCCGATTGCCGCTGCGGCCTCCAGTTGCTGCGAGCCGGTGCGGCAGGGGCTGATCATGATGACGGGGACGTTTATCGATACGGTGGTGATCTGCACGCTGACGGGACTGTGCCTTGTGGTGACCGACGCGTGGCGGATGCCGTTCGAGGGCGGGGCGATTACGGACTACGCGTGGCGCACGGCGCTGCCGTGGGGGCAGGGGCTGTCGTCGTTTTTGCTGATGCTGTGTCTGGTGCTGTTCGGCTTTGCAACGATCCTCGGCTGGAATTTCTACGCCGAAAGCTGCCTGACCTACCTGACGGGCGATAACCGCCGTGCGCTGCTGCTCTACCGCGCCGGATACCTCGCCGCCATTGCGGTCGGGCCGTATCTGACAGTGAACGCCGCGTGGGAAATGGCGGATATTCTGAATGTGTTCATGGCGCTGCCGAATCTGGCTGCGCTCCTGCTGCTGCAAAGGACGGTCGTCTCCGAGACGCGGGCAGCGAGAAATAATTTCGATATTATGTAAATTTCCTGTTGAAATATTTTGGGGCTTATGATAAATTGAGAACGAAGAATTGTCGAAGCACGACGGAGGAGAGGGAAGGCTGTGGAATTTTCAAATTTGCACTTTATTTACTTTTTGATGCCGCTGATCTTTATCATATACTACCTTGTGCCGCGGATGGAGCAGAAGAATACCGTGCTGCTTGCGGCAAGCCTTGTGCTGTATGCATTCGGTCAGCTGTATTATCTCCCACTGCTGCTTCTGACGGCTTACGTGAACTACCGGCTGGCGGACTTCGTCACGCCGGGGAAGAAAAGCTCGCTGGCGCTGCCGCTTGCGCTGAACATCGGCGTACTGGTGCTGTTCAAATACCTGAACTTCCTGCTCAGCATTTTCGGCGTGACCGGCGCGGACGGCGGTGCGGCTGTTTCACTTGCTGCGCCGATCGGCATTTCCTTCTACACATTCCAGCTGATTGCCTACCATGTTGACATCTACCGCGAGAAGGGCGAGCCTGCGGAGAATTTTAAAAAATTCCTGCTGTTTTTGTCGCTGTTCCCCAAGATGCCGATGGGGCCGATCATTCGCTACGGGCAGATCGAGCAGCAGCTGTATCAGCGCAAGATTCAGCCCCGCGCCGTGTTTCAGGGGCTTGTGCGGTTTGCCGCCGGTCTTGCCAAGAAGGTGCTGATCGCTGACTATGCGTATGCCTTCTATCTGCAGTTTTCTCAGCAGAAATTCGGCGCTGCCGCGTGGCTGGGCGCGCTGTTTTACATGTTCTATATCTATTTCGAATTCTCCGGCTGCACGGATATGGCCATTGCGATGGGCCGGATGTTCGGCTTCCGTTTTCCGGAAAATTTCGATGTACCCTATGCCTCCAAGTCGATTACGGAGTTCTGGCGGCGCTGGCATATGACGCTGGGCAGCTTCTTCCGCGACTATGTGTATATTCCCCTCGGCGGCAACCGCAAGGGGAGAGCACGGCAGATTCTGAACCTGTTTATCGTCTGGGCGTTGACCGGCCTCTGGCACGGCGCGCACTGGAATTATCTGATCTGGGGCCTGTACTTCTTCGTCCTGCTTACGGCGGAAAAGCTGCTGATTGACAAGCTCGACCGGCTGCCGTTTGCGGTGCGGAACCTGATCACGATGTTCCTTGTCCTGATCGGATGGGTCATCTTTGCCAATGAAGATCTCTCCGCATTGGGCGCGTCCCTTGGCCGGATGTTCGGCGCGGGGAGCTTCTGGGGCGCGCAGGTTGGCGTGCTGCTGAAAAACGCGCTGCCGCTGCTGGCGCTCTGCCTGATCGGAAGCTCGGTGCTCCCGCGCTGGCTCAGCGCGATCTGGAGCAATGTGTTCCTGCGCAATGCAAAGGGTAATCG
>CAKUNB010000059.1 GCA_934668285.1 uncultured Oscillospiraceae bacterium
CGCGTCAGATTCTGCATGAGACGGCGCATCGTGCGTTCGCACGATGCGCGTGTGCGCAGCACACGGGATTCTTGATTCAATTTTTAATCAAGAATCAGTATCAGATCATCTCATCATCAAATAGCCGGAGGAGCTGCGGCTCCTCCGGCTTTGATTATTTGTTATTCTTCGGGAGCCGCAGCCGGTTCTTCAGGGGCGGCTTCCTGCGCGGTTTCGGCTTCAGGGACAGCGAGGGCTTCGAGCTGCTCTGCTTCCTCTTCGGAGGTTTCGCCGCTGTAGGCCGCTCTGGCCTCGGCGATTTCGTCCTTGAGCGCGTTGATCTTGCGGTAGGACGCGGAAATCTCGTCGCAGATCGGTGCGTACTCGGCCTGATCCGGCTCCTCGTCAGTCACATAGTCCTTATAATAGACCTTGCCGAGGCGCGTGTAGGCGCGGCGAATCTTCTCTTGCTCGGTTGCGATTGCAAACTTTCTTTTGGAAACAAACGCGACATATTTTGCCGCCTTTGCCGCGTTCTGCGCGGCCTCCGTTGCCTTCTGGGCGGCGCCTGCCGCCATATCCTTCCACTGTTCCTTTGTTGTCATAAGTAAAAATCCTCCTATTCTTCCGATTGTTCCGCCTGCTCCTGCGGAGCGCTGCGGTGAACTAACATCTCAGAGCCGTCCGGATGCTTGCGCAGGCGGACAAAGGCAATCGCGCCGGCTGAAAGCACGCACGTCAGCGCAGCCAACACCTGACTGACGCGCAGCGTGCCCCAGTACAAGCTGTCGGTGCGCATGCCCTCGATCACGGCGCGGCCAAGGCCGTACCACGCGAGGTACATCAGAAATACCTCGCCGTCAAATTTGCGCTTCTTCGACAGGAAGTGCAGCAGCACCAGTCCCGCCAGATTCCACACCGATTCGTACAGGAAGGTGGGGTGGTAATACGTCCACGTCCCTCCGATGCGCAGGCCCATACGCAGGAAGCAGTCCGTCTCGCCGCCGTGCGCCTCGCGGTTAAAGAAGTTGCCCCACCGGCCGATCGACTGGCCAATCAGCAGCCCGAGGCCCGCGATATCAAAGGCCGGAAGCAGCTTCGCCCGCCGCTTTGCGCTGCTGAAAAAGTAGACCGAAACGGACAGCACCGCGCCGATCACGCCGCCGTAGATGGCCAGACCGCCATTGCGGATCTTGAAGAACTCGCTCCACGGTGTCCCGTAAAAAATCACATAGTACAGTCTCGCGCCCAGAATTGCACAGGGCAGTCCGACGATCACGATGTTCAGAATATCGTCGCTCGTCAGGCCGAATTCCTTGCTGCGGCGCATCGCATACACGACGGCAAGCAGCATGCCAATGGCGATAATCAGGCCGTAAAACTTGATTTCAAAGCTTGTCCCAGGGATGAAAAAGCCGGTCGGCGGGTCAATTTCGCCGATGCCCAGTCCCGGAAAGCTGATTGTAATATCTTCCAGCATGTCAGTCCTCCTTCGGCAGCACGGTGGCAAGGCAGGCGCGCTCCGGCTGCATTGTTTGTGTCAGAAACTCCGCGACATCCTCCGCCGTCACTGCGGCATAGGCTGCGGGGAAGTCAAAATACTCCGCGCCGCCAAAGTAGTACGCACAGATACGATAGCAGATACTTTCAAAGCTGTCAAGATCCCGCATCCGTCTGCCGAGCGCGGATTTTTTCAGGCGCTCGAACGCAGCGCGGTCAAAGCCCTCCGCGCGGATGCGCTCGGCCTCCTGCGCGATTGCCGCCGCGACCGCCTCGGGATCGCGGCTGTCGCCCTCCGCCGTCAGCAGGCAGGCATCCTTGACGCTCTCATAGCCCGCCGAGAAGTCCGCGTCGATCAGGCCCTCGGCGTACAGCCGCTCGTACAGCGGCGAGGACTCGCCCGCCAGCAGCTCCGCCGCCAGATCGCCGATGACCTCGCGGCGCATGGCCTCCATCCCCCGCTGCGGCGGGGCGCACTTGTAGCCAAGCGCAAAGGTCGGCATGGAGACGCTCATTCTGCGTTCGCTTCGGCTCCGGCAGGGCAGCATCGTCTCCGCCGCGCCGTAGTCGCGCTGCGCAAGCTGCCCCTCCACCGCTGCCGTCCCTGCCTCGGCAATGGAGCGCACCGTCTCTGCCTCGACATCGCCGACGACGCAGAGGATCATGTTGTCCGGTCGGTAAAACGCGCGGTGGCAGTCCTCCAAGAGCTGCGGCGTGATCTCCGCAATGCTCTCCACCGTGCCCGCAATCGGCACGCGGATGGGGTGCGACCGGAACAGGGCGGAAAACAGGTCCTCCCCGACGCGCGAGTGCGCGCTGTCCTCGTACATGCGAATCTCCTGCGCAATAATGCCGCGCTCCTTGTCCACGCTTTCCTGCGTGAAATATGGCGTCGTCACCATGCGCAGCAGAAGGCGCAGATTGTCCTCAAAGCGCTCCGTGCAAGCAAAGTAATACGCCGTCATGCCGTAGCTCGTAAAGGCATTGGGGCTGGCCCCGTACTGCGCAAAGAGCGACATGGCGTCCTGCTCCGGCAGGTCGAACATCTTGTGCTCGAGATAGTGCGCAATGCCGTCCGGCACGCGCTGATGCCTGCCGTTCAGCACAAAGGCCGTATCGATCGCGCCGAAATTCACGGCGAGGAAGGCATATTTCCGCGCAAAGCCGCGCTTGGGCACCACGCGGAGCTGCAATCCGGAGGGCAGCACCGCCTGAAAGCAGCTCTCGCCAAGATTCGGGTATTCCAGATGTTTCATTGCTGCTCTCCCTTCAAAAAGTAAACTGTGTCCAGCGTGAGCTTGCGCGCTGCGGCGGCCAGCTCCGGCGCTGTCAGCGCCGCCAGCTTGTCCATCAGCGCCGGAATATCGTCGCCGCCGGAGAGGGCGAGGCCGAGATAGAAATCATCCAGCTGCGCGGGCGCGTCCATCGCGGCGCGAAGGCCGGACAGCAGCAGCCGCCGCGCGGATTCCAGCTCAAACTCGCTGATCTCGCCGCGCCGGCAGGCCTCCAGCTCGTCAAGGATCGCCTGCTGCGCCTCCGCGCGGCACTCGGTCGAGATGCCCGAGGATACCAGCATGATTCCCTTATACTTTTCCAAGCTGGCCGAGGCGTAGTAGCACAGCGAGCGCTTTTCCCGCACGTTCAGGAACAGCTTGCTGGTCATGCCGCCGCCGAAAACCGTGCTCAGCAGCATCAGCGCGGGGAAATCGGGGTCGGACGCGGTGATGCCCGTGCGCAGGCCCAGAACGAGCTTGCCCTGCAGCACGTCCAGCGTTTCCACGCATTCCTTCACCGGCTGCGCCGCCATCCGCACGACGCGGGTGCCGACCGGCATGCACGCAGCCGCGCTGCGGTCGGAAAAGAGCGGAGCCAGCGCCGCTGCCGCCTCCTCAGGCGCGCGGCGGCCGGCATAGAAAATCTCAATCCGCGACGTTTCGAGCAGCTGCCGGTAGTGCTCCCAGAGCGCCTGCGGCGTAATTTCCCGCACCGTCTCGACCGTTCCGAGGCGCGGAATGCCGTAGGCCTCGCCGGCACACATCGTCTTGAGCAGCTGCGTCGTCGCGTAGGTACGCTTGTCGTTCAGGGAGGACTCGATCGCATTGATCAGATTCTGCTTTTCGCCCTCCACAAAGCGCTCGCAGAAGCAGCCGTTCTCCGTGAACGGGTGGTACAGCACCTCCCGCGCGAAGTCCACCATCGGGCGGAATACCTCATCGCCCGCCGGAAGAAACGCGTCTTCAATAAAGTCTGCGTAAAAGCCGGTGAGCTTGATTTCTCCCTTCTTGCGGACGAGCGTGCCGAAGGTCGCGCCGTACAGCTCGTCGAGCGCGGTGGAGATGCTGCCGATGTCCGGATAGCGCTCCGTGGCGCGGAGCAGCACGCTTGGCAGAAGCGCGTCCTTCGCCGCCGTCTCGGCGCAGTGGGGGCGGACAAAATTGATGCTGAAGCAGCCGGTCTTAAACTTGTCGGTTTGCAGCGCCCGCAGCGTCACCTGCGGTGCAAGCACAAGATTTGTTGTCATGATAACTTCCTTCCGTTTCCAAGAAATCCGAGGATGCCGCTTACCATTATACACCATTTTTGAAAAAATAAAAGAGGGTTAGAAATTTTGCTTGTTATTCTGTCCGAAATTTAGTAAAATAGAAAGAAATCCGCCGCCCTGTCGTCGGGCGGCCCGCAGGAGGAGAGGCTTCATGGATTGGATTGAGCTGACTGTCCGCACCGTTTCGGGCGGCATTGAGCTGCTCTGCGCCGAATTGACCGAGGCTGGGTTTGACAGCTTTGTCATCGACGATCAGGAGGAATTTCAGGAATTTCTCGACACTGCAAAGGATTACTGGGACTATGTCGACGACACGCTCCGGCAGAAAATGCTGGGCGTCTCTCAGGTGCGGCTGTACCTGCCCGCCAGAGAGGCCGAGCAGAAGCTGCGGGAGCTGCGCGCGCTGCTGCGGGCGCTCCCCGCGCGCTATCCCGACTGTGACTTCGGCCCGCTGACGCTTTCGCTGGAAACCGTGCCGGACGAGGATTGGGAGACCTCATGGATGCGCAATTACCGCCCGCTTCCGGTCGGCGAACGCTTCCTCGTCGTGCCGCAGTGGATGACGGTGGAGGATACCGGCGGGCGGCTGCCCGTTATCCTTGACCTCGGCCTGACCTTCGGCACCGGCGAGCACGCCTCCACGCAGATGTGCATGCAGGAGCTGGAAACGCTGGTGCACGGCGGCGAGCGCGTGGCGGACCTCGGCAGCGGCAGCGGCATTCTGTCGATCTGTGCGCTGCGGCTGGGCGCGGAGAGCGCCGTCGGCGTGGACGTCGATCCCGCCGCCGAGCACATTGCCCGCGAAAACGCCGCACGCAACGGCTATGGCAGCGACCGCTTTTCCGCCTGCACGGGCAATGTCGTAACCGACGCCGCGCTGATGGAGCGGCTTTCCGCCGCGGGCGGCTATGATATCGTCTGCGCGAACATCGTTGCCGGTGTGCTGGTGCAGCTGGCGCCGGTCGTGCCGCGGCTTTTGAAAACAGGCGGTGTGTTCCTCTGCTCCGGCATTCTTGCCGAGCGTGAGCAGGAGGTGCGCAGCGCCATCGAGGCAGCCGGTCTGCGGGTGTTTGCCACCCGCCATAGCGACGTGTGGTGCTGCCTCGCGGCAAAATAAAAAGGAGCAAACGTATGCGTCTATCCTATCGAAGCAAGCTGATGCTGAAAAAGCTCTTCCGCGTTCTTCTGATTCTGCTTGCCGTCGCGCTGGTGGCGGCGATCATTGTGCTGATCTATGTGGAACCGTATCTTGTCTATGACCGCAGCGGCGCGCATCTTGAATTTGAGCCGTCCACGGAGCCGTCCGTCGAGCTGCGCGAGCCGGAAACGCGTCCGGTGGTGAGCAATCCGCAAATCATCTACAGCGTCGGCGATACCAACGGCGCGGCAATTGCGGAGCTTGGCGGCTACTACATCACGACCTCCATGCTGCTCAATCCGGAAAATGTCCTCGCGCAGGTGAAGGACATCGAGGAGCCGTGCGCCGTGATGATTCAGCTCAAGAGCATCTGGGGATACTACTACTATTCCTCCGCGCTCCCCGACGCGGAGCAGGCCAGTGTCGATGTCAGCGTCATTGACGAGCTGATCTCCTATCTGAAAAACAACGGCTTTTATTTAATTGCCGAGATTCCCGCCTTTCCGGACACGGTCTACGCCCTTGCCAACCAGTCCAGCGGCCTGCCGATTCGCGGCGGCGCACTGTGGATGGACGAAAACGGCTGCTACTGGCTCGATCCGGCGGACGAGACGGTCATCACCCATCTGATGGAGGTCGCGCGGGAGCTGGCCGGACTGGGCTTCCGCGAAGTCGCCTTTTCCAACTTCCTGTTCCCGGAGAGCGACAATATCGTCTACAACTCCGAAGCATCCCACAGCGAGCTGATCGCAGCGGCGGCCGCGCAGCTGAGCGGCTATTTCACCGGCAGCTCGACCGTCATCTCCTTCGTCACCGAGGTGACGGACTTCCCTGCCGATTCCTGCAGCGGGCGGCTGTACATTCCGAATGTCGACGGCTCGCGTGTCGAACAGTTCGCGCAAGCCTATAAGAACGCAGATTCTCTGCTGGAGCTGGTCTTTAAGGCTTCCTCCCGCGATACGCGTTTTGAAAACCGCGCGGTTCTGCGCCCGCTGATTACCGAATAATCGAGAAGGAGTCTTCCCCTTGAAGCATATCTTTTTGCATACGGCAGAGCACGGCGGCAATCTGCTCCTCGACGCCTGCCTTGACGGGCTGAAGGACGGGCTGTGGAGCCTGCCGGTTCTGTTTCTTGCCTATCTTCTGATGGAGCTGCTGGAGCGCAGCCGCAAGCTGAATGAGGGCATTCTGCACGCCTATTCCCGCAAGGCCGGTCCGGCGCTCGGCGGTCTGCTCGGCGCGATTCCGCAGTGCGGCATTTCCGGCGCGGCGGCAACGCTATTTGCCACCGGCTCAATCTCCGTCGGCACGATGCTGGCCGTGTTCTTCGCAACCTCGGACGAGATGCTGCCGATCATGCTCTCGTCGCTGGCCGAGGGCGGCACGTTCCGCCTCACCTCCATTCTGCTCATCGTGCTCGGCAAGGCGGCGCTTGGTATTGTCCTCGGCTACCTGACCGACGCGCTGCTGCTGCGCCGTCTGCGGGCGGGCAAGGATATTCACAGCTTCTGCGAGCGGGAGCACTGCTCCTGCGACGAGGAGGAGGGCAATGTTTTCCTCTCCGCGCTGAAGCACACGCTCAAAATTGCCCTGCTGCTGATCGCGGTCAATATTCTGCTGAATCTGCTCTTTGCGGAGATCGGCGTGGAGCGGCTCTCCGGCTCGGTGCTGGATACGCCGGTCGTGAGCGAGCTGCTGCTGAGCCTGTTCGGGCTGATCCCCAACTGCTCGGTCTCGGTCGTCCTGACGCGGTCCTTCCTCAGCGGCGTGATCGGCCTCGGCGGGCTGTTTGCGGGGCTTCTGTCCAACGCGGGCATCGGTCTGCTCGTTCTGCTGCGTAACAACAAGAGCATGAAGGAAAACGTCCTCATCATCGCCACACTCTATGGCCTGAGCGCTGCGTCGGGCATTGCCATTACGCTGATTTCTCAGCTTTTTTAACCGCGCGACACGCTTCGACAGCATGCACCGGCCGTTGTTGCTATACTATGTGCAACAGCTTATCCAATGCGAGTCATTTTCTGTCTCGGCGGCGTGTACCAGCTTCGCCGCCCACCTGCCCTCCGAGCGCTCGGAGGGCATTTTTTTGCACAAGAATCCCGCACCGGTAAGGTGCGGGATTCTTTCAGGTCGTTGTATTCGTCAGGTGCGCGATTGCCTGTGCGGCGGCTGCTTGCTCGGCGCGCTTTTTGCTGGTGCCGACGCCCTCGCCGATCGTTTCGCCGTTGAGCAGGACGCGGACGGCGAACTGCTTGCAGTGATCCGGGCCGCTCTCGCCGGTCAGCTCGTAGGCAAGCGTCTGGTGCTTCTTCTGCTGCACCAGCTCCTGCAGCTCGGTCTTGTAATCGTGCGTCTTTGCAGCCTCGGTCAGGCGCGTGAGAATCAGGCGGTCGATGATGCCCTTCGCCGCAGCAAAGCCGCCGTCCAGATAGGCCGCCGCGATCAGCGACTCCATGACGTCGCAGAGGATGCCGCTGCGGTCACGGCCGCCGGTCTGCATTTCGCCGTGGCCGAGCAGGAGCGACGCGCCCAGATTCATGCTGCGGGCGACCTCCGCCAGGTTTTTCTCGCACACCAGCTCTGCGCGGATGCGCGTCAGCTCTCCCTCGGGCTTGGTCGGGAAGGTCTGGTACAGATACTCCGCCGTCACAAAGCCGAGAATGGAGTCGCCCAGAAATTCCAGCCGCTCATAGCTGGCCAGCGGCTGCTGGTAGCGCTCGTTGGCATACGACGAGTGAGACAGCGCCGTTTCCAGCAGCTCGCGGTTGTGATACGTGTAGCCAAGGGCCTGTTCAAGTTGCGTCATGCTCCGCCTCCTGAAGTGCCGTCATTGCCGCTACATTGGCACGGATGTCCTCGCAGAAGCCGCTCTCAACCGCCGCAATGGCCTGCTTGATCGCGCCGCGAATGGCGCGGGCGTCGGACGAGCCGTGCGCCTTGATGACCGGCTTGGAAATGCCGATGAGCACCGAGCCGCCGACCTCGCGGTAGTCCATCGATTTTTTCAGCTTCTTCACGCCGCCCCGGCACAGCAGATAGCCGAGCGGGCTTTTCTTAAAAATATCGCGCAGGAGGCCGGACATATAAAGCGCCGTGCCTTCCATGCTCTTGAGGAGCACATTGCCGGAGAAGCCGTCGGCAACCACGACGTCCGCGCCGCCGCCCGGCACGTCGCGGGCTTCAATGTTGCCGGTAAAGTGCAGCAGGCCGTCGGCATCCGCCTTTTGCAGCAGGCGGTAGGCCGCGCGGTGCAGCTCGTCGCCCTTGGTGTCCTCCGCGCCGTTATTGAGCAACGCAACGCGCGGATTTTCGCGCTTCATGGCCTTTTTCGCGTAGAACGAACCCATGCAGCCGAATTGCAGCAGCAGCTCCGGCGTACATTCCGTGTTCGCGCCCGCATCGACCAGCACCGAGCCGCCGCCGATGGGCAGCACCGGCGCCAGCGCCGCGCGGCGCACGCCGCGGATCCGCTTGACCACCAGTGTCGCGCCGACGAGCAGCGCGCCGGTGCTTCCGGCGGAGATGAACGCGTCGCCCTCGCCGTCGGCCAGCATTTTCAGGCCCAGCACCATGGAAGAGCCTCTGTGCTTTTTTACCACGTCGGCGGGGTCGGCGTGCATGTCGACGATATCCTCCGCGTTGGCGATCTCCACGCCGTCGGGCAGCGTGTCCCAGCCGTGGGCGCGCATGCTGGCAAGGATTTCCTCTCCCCTGCCGACCAGCACGATCTGAACGCCGAATTCCTTTGCCGATTGCAGGGCGCCAAGGACGATCTGCTCCGGTGCGTTGTCGCCGCCCATGGCATCGATGATGATTTTCATTGCGCTGCCTCGCTTTCCATCGCCGCAAGGTGCGAAAGCGCACGCTCGGCAATTGCCAGATTTTTATTTGCTTTCCCCTTCACCCGCTGCTCCAGCGGCGCGATGATGCCGAAATTGACATTCATCGGCTGGAACGAGGTGACGGAGCTGTCGCTGATGTAGTGCGCCAGAGCGCCGATGGCCGTTTCCTGCGGGAAGTCGATGGGAGCCTGCCCCTTCAGGCGGCGGGCCAGCTCCACCCCCGCCAGAAAGCCGCTGGCGCAGGACTCCACAT
>CAKUNB010000060.1 GCA_934668285.1 uncultured Oscillospiraceae bacterium
ACCCTGTTCGGCGCGACCTACATGGTGCTCTCGCCGGAGCACGCGCTCGTCGCCAAGTGGATGGACAAGCTGGAAAATGTCGACGAGATCAAGGCCTATCAGGCCGAGGCGGCGGCGAAGTCCGACTTTGAGCGCACGGAGCTGGTCAAGGACAAGACCGGCGTGATGCTCAAGGGCGTCAAGGGCATCAACCCCGTCAACGGCAAGGAGATTCCCATCTTTATCTCTGACTACGTCCTTTCCACCTACGGCACCGGCGCGATCATGGCAGTCCCCGCCCATGACGACCGCGACTGGGCGTTTGCCAAGAAGTTCGGCTGTGAGATCATTGAGGTCGTCAAGGGCGGCAACGTCGAGGAGGCGGCCTTTACCGACTGCGCCACCGGCGTGATGGTCAATTCCGGCTTCCTCGACGGCATGAGCGTTGACGAGGCGAAGAAGGCCATTGTCGCGTTCCTGACCGAAAAGGGCATCGGCCAGAAGAAGGAAAACTATAAGCTGCGCGACTGGGTGTTCTCCCGCCAGCGCTATTGGGGCGAGCCGATTCCCATCGTGCATTGCCCGAAGTGCGGCACCGTGCCGCTGCCGGAGAGTGAGCTTCCACTGCTCCTGCCGGAGGTTGAGAGCTATGAGCCGACGGATGACGGCCATTCCCCGTTGGCGGCCATGACGGATTGGGTCAACACGACCTGCCCATGCTGCGGCGGCCCGGCCAAGCGCGAAACTGATACCATGCCCCAGTGGGCAGGCTCCTCGTGGTACTATCTGCGCTATATGGATCCGCACAACGACGAGGCGCTGGCCTCGCCGGAGGCGCTGAAGTATTGGAGTCCCGTCGATTGGTACAACGGCGGCATGGAGCATACGACACTCCACCTGCTGTACAGCCGCTTCTGGCATAAGTTCCTGTATGATATCGGCGTCGTGCCGACCAAGGAGCCGTATGCCAAGCGCACCAGCCACGGCATGATTCTCGGCGAGGGCGGCATCAAGATGTCCAAGTCCCGCGGCAACGTCATTAACCCCACCGATGTGATCAACGAGTACGGCGCGGACACGATGCGCACCTATATCATCTTCATCGGCGACTTTGAAAAGGCGGCCTCGTGGTCGTCCAACGCCGTCAAGGGCTGCAAGCGCTTTTTGGACAAGGTCTGGAACCTCGCCGAAACGGTGACCGATCATGAAATGGCCTACTCCGCGAAGAACGAGAACATCCTGCACAAGACCATCCGCAAGGTCACGTCCGACATCGACCAGCTCAAGGGTAACACCGCGCTGGCCGCGCTCATGACCCTGACCTCCGCGCTGAGCGACAACGGCTGCAATGCAGCCGAGCTGAAAACCCTCTTACAGCTGCTCAGCCCCTTCGCGCCGCATATCTGCGACGAGATCTGGGAGCTGCACGGCTTCGAGGGCATCTGCTCCGTGTCCGGCTGGCCGACCTATGACGAGGAAAAGTGCAAGGACAGCGAGATCGACATGGCCGTCCAGATCAACGGCAAGCTGCGCGGCGCGATCCATGTTCCCGCCGACCTCGACAACGACGCCGTGATCGAGGCTGCCAAGGCCGACGAAAAGGTCGCCCGCTTCCTCGAAAAGCTCGGCGGTAATATCGTCAAGACCATCGTCGTCAAGAACAAGCTGGTCAACCTGATTGTAAAATGAGCCGCGGCGGGCCGCAAATCGGCGGAATTTTTCAAAAAATAAAAAATTTCGAGAAGATTGCTTGACTTTTTTGCGGCATGCCAGTATAATGATTATCGCCGTTTGAGCGGCCCTGAAAGCATCCTGGATCGAGCCGGATGCGTCGGAGGGAGGGAAAACAATGTCTGAAATCCGTGTCAAAGAGAACGAGTCTCTGGAGAGCGCTCTGAAGCGTTTTAAGAGAAGCTGCCAGAAGGACGGCGTCATCGCTGAGGTCAAGAAGCGCGAGCACTACGTCAGCCCCAGCCTGAAGCGGAAGCAGAAGTCCGAAGCTGCGCGCAAGAATAAGAGACGCGGCTATTGATTCTCTCCATAGCGTGAAAACCGAAGCCCTCTGCCAACTGGCAGAGGGCTTTTTGCACGCAATTCGAGAGAGGCATCGTCCACCACGTAGGGCGGGGTGCCCTCACCCCGCCGCGTGCAGGCAGTGTCGGATTAGTGATACTGATTCTTGATTAAAAATTTAATCAAGAATCCCGTGTGCTGCGCACACGTGCATCGTGCGAACGCACGATGCGCCGTCTCATGCAGAATCTGACGCGCCTTTGGCGCTATAAAAAGCTTTTCAAGCTTTTTAACAGATTCTAGTATGAATAGTGAATAATGGTGGTGTGCCTTACGGTAGGGATTGAAATCCGCTGCGGCGGGAGCGGGCGCTCGATGAGCGCCCATACGGCATGTAACGGAGTTTTTTGACGTTCGTTCAAGTCTTGCGCAGTACAGAAGTTCCAGCGCGGCGCGATGAGGGCATCGCGCCCTACGCTGGGTTGGGGGTCAGAGATTCAGGCCTTCGACCCATGCGGCGAGGGTTTCTTTGGCGGCGCGGTGGGGGAAGACCTTGCCTTCAACGAGCGTGGCGCCCTTGCAGCTGGGGGCGAGGGCGGCATTGGTTTTGCCCATGCCGCTGCCGCCGGAGGTGGCGAAGGGGACGACGGTCTTGCCGGTGAGGTCGCAGCTCTCTAAGAACGTATTGACGATCGTCGGCGCGACGTACCACCAAATGGGGAAACCGACGAGGATCGTGTCATAGTCGGCGATAGTTTTGCAGGTCTTGGCGATGGCCGGACGGGAGGCGGGGTCGGCCATTTCCACGCTGCTGCGAGACTTGGGATCGTTCCAGTTCAGGTCAGCCTTGGTATAGGGGACGGTCGGGGCGATTTCGAACAGGTCCGCACCCACGGCCTCGGCCAGCGTTTTTGCCAGCGCTGCCGTCACGCCGCTGGCGGAAAAATAGGCAACCAATTTCTTTGCCATGGTCATAATTCCTCCTTCGAAATGAAAAGATATAGATAAAGTATAGCACGTTTTTCGGGAAATGCAATCCTTCCCCGAGCGGGAGAATGCAGGATTTTTTTGCGGAAATGGGAACTTTTGCCGTGAAAAACCGTCTATAAAACCAAAGGGGCGACAGACTGCCCAGGCCTGCAGAAAAATCGGGAAAAGGAGGCTGTATCAAATGAAGAGATTGCTGCCGCTGGTGCTTGCGCTATTGCTGGCGCTCGCCCTCTGCGCGTGCGAAAAAGCGCCGCCGGAGCCGGAAACGAAGGCAACCGAGGCGCCGACACAGCCGCCGACGGAGCCTGCCACCGAACCGCAGAGCGAAGCGCCGTCCGAGGAACGGCTCGTGATGCCGGACAATGTGCCGACAGACGAGAACGGCAAGCCGTACTATCTGCTCGGCCATTACCTCAATCGCGCCCGCGAGGGCGTGGACGACCCGTATTACTACGGCGAGGCGACGCTGACCCATCTGGACACCGGCGAGACGACGCTCAACTTCTCGCCGCGCTGCCTGCATTACAGCAACACCGATATGCTGGACTGGGCGAACGCCAGAACCGATGCAGAGGGCCTGTTTGAGGACGCCAGCCTGACGCTGACGGTGACGGGGCCGGATACCGAAGAAACGGTCGTGCTGCACGACGGAAAGGATGCGAACTACGTTTACCTCTCCGCGGAGGGGCTGTACGTGCCGGTCGTCAACGGCAGCGACCGCTATCTCGACCTCGGCAACCGGCCGGAGTGGATCGACGAGCCGGAATGCCCGCAGGAGCGCACGGAGGAGGAAATTGCCTCTGAGCTGAGCACGATTCTCCGTGACAACTGGGATCGCTGGCTGGCCGTGGAGCCGGAGTACCGCGTCCGCACCGATGCGCCGGAGGAAGCGGCGCAGCAGTATTGCAAGCATCTGGAGCAGCATCTGATGCAGATGCAGGAGAGCCTGCTCGGCCAACACTGGCGGTATGAGTATATCCGTGTGGAGAATCTGACGGATGTGGTATATGACGAGCAGGAGGGCGAGCTGTTCTTCCGCTATGACATCACCAGAAAAGCGGCGACACCCGAATCCGACACGCACGCGGGCGGCTGGATCGTGGACAACGAGGACGGCAGCTATACGCAGACGACGGAAGGCTTCCTCCGACTGAATGAAGACGGCGAATGGGAAAATCCCATGAGTCTGGAAAACTGGTGGGAATAAGAATCCGACGGCGCGGCCCCAAACGGGGCCGCGCCGTTTGCGCGTGCAAAAACTACCCCACGTGTCATTGCGAGGAGGGCGCAGCCCGACGTGGCAATCCGTAACCCTCGTCTTTTTACCCTTCCTAAACTGCCTACACGAGATTGCCACGTCGCTTCGCTCCTCGCAATGACATGCGGGGAGGCGGACTCGGATTACCACGGCTTGCGGCCGATCGGCAAGCGGAGTGTCCGCATCCGTAAGGCGGCGAGCTGCCAACGGCTGCGATATCGCAATGGCAGAATCGGACTTTTCCGGCATTCCGAACGGGGTTGCGCTGATTTTGGTGAAGGAGGACGAATCTGGAAGAAAAAACCGGAAAAAAAGCGGTTGACATTTTCTGCGAATCCTGTAATATAGGTGTTGGCGATTTTTTGTAAGGAGGCGGTCTGCTTGCACTGGCGGAAACGGGGAATGGATGTTGTGATCATCATCTTCGCTGCGGCGCTGCTGGCGTTTGGCTACCATATGTTTATTTTCCCGAATCAGTTCGCGCCTGCCGGAGTTCCGGGCATTGCGACGATGATTCAGTATCTGCTCGGCTTCAAGGTGGCGTATCTGACGGTGCTGGTCAATGTGCCGCTGCTGGTGGCGGCGTGGTTTATTGTGGGAAAAGAGTTTGCTGTCCATTCCGCGATCTACACGGTGGTGTTTTCCCTTGCGCTGCTGCTGCTCGAGAAAATCGACCTGAGCGCCATTGCCTACCATACGACAAATGGCACGAGCACCGTGCTTGCGCCCATTGCGGGCGGCGTGGCCAGCGGCTATTCCTACACGCTGGTCATGAAGCGCAACGGCTGTACGGGCGGTACCGATCTGGTCGGTGCGCTGGTGCATCACTACAAGCCGGAGATGAATATGCTCTGGATCATCTTTGCGATCAATGCACTGGTTGCGGCCGCGTCGTACTTTGTCTACGATTTCCGCATCGAGCCAGTCATTTTGTGCCTGATGTACTGCTTTATCTCCAGCAAGGTCTGCGACCTGACCCTCAAGGGCTTCAAGGAAGCGGTCAAGTTTGAGGTCGTGACGGACAATCCAGACGAGCTGGCCGACGCGATTATGAAGCAGACCCACCACGGCGTAACGGAGATTTCTGCGATCGGCGGCTTTACGCACAGCTCCAAGACCCTTCTGATCTGCGTGGTCAACAAGCATCAGATCGTGCAGTTCCAGAACGTGATCGAGCAGTTTCCCGGCTCGTTTGCCTATCTTTCCACTGTAAAGGAGACGATGGGCAACTTCCGGAAGATCAAATAAATTGACGCGCGGACGCGCGGAAAAAGCCCCGGCACTGCCGCCGGGGCTTTTTCCTGCCGCGAGGAATAAAAACAGGGGGAACGAAGTATGTTTGAGCAGCTGACAGAGCACATCTACGCCTTCCCGTGTGACGGCTATACAGACCGGCCGAACATCGGGCTGATCACCGGCAGCCGGTACGCGCTGCTGTTTGATGCCGGAAATTCCGCGGCGCATGTGCAGCTGATGCGCGCGGCGCTGGAAGGGCAGGGGCTGCCGCAGCCGGATTTTGTCGCGCTGTCGCACTGGCACTGGGATCACACCTTCGGTGCGGCCTTCTGGGAAGCGCCGGTGCTCGCAGGGCGGCAGACCGACGCGCAGCTGCGCAAAATGACTGCGTGGCGCTGGGACGACGCGTCGATGCAGCGGCGCGTGGACGACGGCGAGGAAATCGTCTTCTGCACGGAGATGATCAAGCGCGAATATCCCGACCGCTCAAAAATCAAGGTCGCAGCGGCCGATCTGGCGTTTGACGGCGAGCTGACGCTCGACCTTGGCGGCGTGACGTGCCGCCTGCTGCATGCGCAGGGGCCGCATGCGGCGGATTCCGTGATCTGCTATGTGCCGGAGGAGCGCTTTGTCCTGCTGGGCGACAGCAACTGCAAGGATCTCTACGGCCTGCCGTGGCACTTTGATATTGCGCACGAGGAGGATTTCGTGCCGGTAACGCAGGCGCTGCCCTATGATCCGGAGAAGACGGCGCAGTATCTGCGCCTGCTGGACACGCTGGACTTTTCCGCCTGCCTCAGCGGTCACGCGCCGGTTATGCCGCGTGCCGCGCTCTATGCGGAGCTTCAAACGGTTGACGCGGATGGAAAGCCATGATATAATAACAAAACTTGCCTGCCGGACCGCCGGAGGCACGGAAGGGAGTGCCGCACTATGGGGCCTTTTGATCTGATCATGACGGCAATCGCGCTGTCGATGGACGCATTCGCCGTTTCCATCGGCAAGGGGCTGTCCGTCCCCAAGCTGCGCCTGCGGCACAGCCTGATCGTCGGCGCGTATTTCGGCGGCTTTCAGGCGCTGATGCCGCTGCTGGGCTACCTGCTGGCAAGCTCCTTTGCCGAGTACATACGGCGCTTTGACCACTGGATTGCCTTCGTGCTGCTGGCGTTGATTGGCGCGAACATGATTCGCGAAGCGCTCTCGGGCGGCGGAGATGAGAAAACCAGTGCGTCCTTCGGCGTGAAAACCATGCTGCCGCTGGCGCTGGCAACGAGCATTGACGCACTGGCGACGGGCGTGACCTTCGCCATGATGCAGACGAACATCTGGATCGCCATCACCATCACCGGCACGACGACCTTCCTGTTTTCCGCGGCGGGCATCAAGATCGGCAATGCGTTCGGCAGCAAATATCAATCCAGGGCAGAGCTGCTGGGCGGCGTGATTCTGATCCTGATGGGCGTTAAAATTCTCGTCGAGCATCTGCTGGAGTGACGGACGATGGAGTACTGGGACGTTTATGACGCGAAGCGCCGCCCGCTGGGCAGGACGCACCTGCGCGGGCTTCCGATGCCGCCGGGGGAGTACCATCTGATCGTATTTGTCTGGGTGGTCAACTCTGCAGGCCGGCTCCTGCTGACCAAACGGTCGCCGGAAAAGCAGTCGTACCCGAACCTCTGGGAAAATACCGGCGGTGCGGCGATTGCCGGCGAAACCAGCCGGCAGGCCATTCGCCGTGAGCTGATGGAGGAAACCGGCATTGCGGCGGAGGAGGGGGAATTTGAGTTCCTCATCACAAAGCTTGGCCGCTCGTGGATTGCCGACACGTATCTGCTGCGGCGCGACGTGCCGTTGGAGGATATCCGCCTGCAGCCCGGCGAAACCTGCGATGCGCAATGGGTCACGCGGGCGCAGTTTGACGCATTGATTGCACGCAACGCCGTGGCAAAGCCCGATGTCGAGCGCTTTGAGCTGGTCGAGCATCGGCTGCGGGAACTTTTTTGGTAAATGAGAAGGCAAAACTGCCGGACGGCGCGGAAAAATCCGCAATGTCCGGCAGTTTTTCTCATAAAATTGAGGGTTTTTTGAAAAAATCCATTGACGCAAAAAAAAAGATGTGCTATAATGATTCCCTAAACTGCGGGAATATCGCCAAGCACACTCTTCCACCATCTTGCCTGTATTATACCACGCCGCCGGCACGATTGCAAGAGGGAACTGCGATAAACTGCCAACGCATCCGCGCGTATCGCGCGCAAAACATTCCCGCCCAACCAGTTCGTGCAACACACACCCATATTCGAGAAAGGCTGTGATGACCTAATATGCAAGTTCAGGACGTGAAGTTCGGCAAAACGGAACGAAAGAGCTATGCGAAGTATCAGGAGCTTCTGCAGATGCCCAACCTTCTGAAGATTCAGAAGGATTCCTACCAGTGGTTCTTAAATGAGGGCCTGCGCGAGGTCTTCCACGACGTCGCGGCGATCACCGACTACACCGGCAATCTGGAGCTGTCGTTCCTTGACTATTCGCTCGACGAGAAGCCCAAGTATACCGTCGAGGAGTGCAAGGAGCGCGATGCGACCTATGCCAAGCCCATCAAGGTCCGCGTCCGCCTGCTCAACAAGCAGACCGGCGAGATCAAGGATCAGGAAATCTTCATGGGCGATTTCCCGCTCATGACCAACGGCGGTACGTTTGTCATCAACGGCGCGGAGCGCGTGATCGTTTCGCAGATCGTCCGTTCGCCCGGTATGTACTACGGCGACTCCGTGGACAAGGCCGACCAGCATGTTTATACCGCGACGGTCATCCCGTACCGCGGCGCGTGGCTGGAATATGAAACCGACCTGCAGGACTGCTTCTACGTCCGCATCGACAAGAACCGCAAGCTGCCCATCACCTGCCTCATCCGCGCCCTCGGCGTGGAAACGGACGGCCAGATTCTTGAGCTGTTCGGCGAGGACGAGCGCATCAAGGCGACGCTGGAAAAGGATCCCTGCAAGACCCGCGAGGAGAGCCTGCTGGAGATCTACCGCCGCCTGCGCCCGGGTGAGCCGCCTACAGTTGAGAGCGCCGCGTCGTATCTGGACGGGCTGTTCTTCGACCCGCGCCGCTACGACGTTTCCAAGGTCGGCCGCTATAAGTTCAACAAGAAGATGGACATCTGGAGCCGCCTGAGCGGACAGGAGCTGGCCGAGCCGGTCGCCGACCCGCGCACCGGCGAGATTCTTGCCATGCCCGGCGAAGTGCTCAGCCGCGCCAGAGCCAAGGAGCTTTCTGCGCACGGCGTGTGCGACGCGGTCATTACCGTGGGCGGCAAGAACCACAAGGTCTTCTCGAATTATATGGTCGACATGAAGAACTTCGTCGACTTTGACCCCGCGCAGTACGGCATCAAGGAAAAGGTCTGCCGCAGCGTCCTGTTTGAAATGCTCGACACCGTCCCCGCCGACGGCTGGGAGGATGCCATCGAGGATCGCCGCAGCGAGCTGATCCCGAATCATATCACCCACGACGATATCCTCGCGTCCATCAACTACCTCAACTGTGTCGTCTGCGGCGCCGGCAC
This sequence comes from uncultured Oscillospiraceae bacterium, assembly GCA_934668285.1. Taxonomy (GTDB): domain Bacteria; phylum Bacillota; class Clostridia; order Oscillospirales; family Oscillospiraceae; genus JAZOXB01. Next base: position 9,048 of record CAKUNB010000060.1, read on the forward strand.
GACCGACGATATCGACCATCTGGGCAACCGCCGCCTGCGCTGCGTGGGCGAGCTGCTGCAGAACCAGTTCCGCGTCGGCTTTAC
>CAKUNB010000061.1 GCA_934668285.1 uncultured Oscillospiraceae bacterium
GATTTGCAAGGTCCGCGCCGGTAAAGCCGCCGGTGGCGCGGGCGATGACCTTCAGGTCGACGTCCTCCGCAAGCAGCTTGTTTTTGGCGTGTACCTTCAAAATCGCCTCGCGGCCCTTGCTGTCCGGTGCGCTGACGTAGATCTGGCGGTCAAAGCGGCCGGGGCGGAGCAGCGCGGGATCGAGGATATCCTGCCGGTTGGTTGCGGCCATGACGATGACGCCGGAATTGCTGCCGAAGCCGTCCATCTCGACGAGCAGCTGGTTGAGCGTCTGCTCGCGCTCGTCGTGCCCGCCGCCGAGACCGGCGCCGCGGCGGCGGCCGACGGCATCGATTTCGTCGATAAAGATAATGGAGGGCGCGCCCTTTTTCGCCTGCTCGAACAGATCGCGCACGCGGCTTGCGCCGACGCCGACATAAAGCTCGACGAAGTCAGAGCCGGAAATCGACAGGAACTGCACACCGGCCTCGCCTGCGACGGCCTTGGCCAGCAGCGTTTTGCCGGTGCCCGGAGGGCCGACCAGAAGAATGCCCTTCGGAATTTTGGCGCCGAGGCGGGTATATTTCTTCGGATCGCGCAAAAAGTCGACAAGCTCCTGCAGCTCGGCTTTTTCCTCCTCGGCTCCGGCGACGTCGGCAAAGGTGACGCGCTCACCCGAGCTGCTGCGGGCGTTGGCGCGGCCGAACTTTGCGGCGCCGGCCGCCGCTCCACCGCCGCCGGCGCGCATCATCAGGAAGTACATGACGAAGACCAGAAGCAGCAGCATCAGGAAATAGGGGAGAAGCTGCAGATACCACGGCGTCGGCTCTGTCGGCACGAAGTCGAAGGACTCAATCGTACCGGCGTCCTTCTGGGCCAGATAGTAGGGGCTCAGCTCCTCGCGGAACATCTCCTCATCGGCCAGCTTATGGGTCAGGACGCTTCTGCCGTTTTCATCCTGCTCGTGAAGCTCAAGCGTCAGCACGCCGTCCTCAACGGTGAAGGCGCGGACCTTTTCCTCCTGAAACAGGGTGCGAACCGTGGAATAGTCGATCGCATTCTTGCTGCTCGGCGTGAAAAGACTGAGACAGAAATAGAGCACCAGACCAAACAGCAGGACATAGATCAATAGGTTAACACGTGGTTTGTTCAAAAACGAATCCCTCTACTTTAATTACTTAGAATAGACCTCGGGCTTCAGCACGCCGATAAAGGGCAGGTTGCGGTAGAACTCCTGATAGTCCAGACCGTAGCCGACGACGAATTCATTCGGAATGGTAAAGCCGATATAGTCGGCAAAGACATCGACCTTGCGGCGCTCAGGCTTGTCGAGGAGAGTGCAGATCTTCAGGGAGGCAGGTTCCTTTTCCAGCAGATGCTCGCGGACGAACTTCAGCGTCAGGCCGGTGTCGAGAATGTCCTCGAGAATGACCACGTGGCGGCCCTTGATATCGCAGGTGACATCCTTGAGCAGATTGACCTTGCCGCTGGTGGAGGTGCCGGAGCCGTAGGATGACACTGCCATGAACTCATACTGGCAGCGGATGGGAGTCGCGCGCACCATGTCGGTGAAGAAATTGACGACGCCCTTGAGGACACCGAGGAAAATCGGCTCCTTGCCGTCGTAGTCCGCCGCAACCTGCTTGCCAAGCTCGGCGATCCGCTTTTGCAGCTCTTCCTCGGAAATCAGAACGCGCTCGATGTCTTGAATCATGTTACATCTCCTCTTTCTCTATACAGATCAGCAGGGCGGGCTGCCCCTCCTCTGCCATGTAGGCGTGGTTTACACCGACGCCGCTGACACCCAGCAGGGCATGACCGGCGGTGATCACGGCCATGCGGTCGCGCTCGGCACGGGGGATTTTGCGGTCGATGAGCAGCTTCTTCAGCGTTTTGCTGTGTCCGCTGCGCAGGGACAGCCGGTCTCCCGTCTGCCGGGGGCGCACCTGCAGGATACTTTGCGTTATCATATCATATCTCACAGCAAAATGGAAAGGGGTATTTGCACTTTTTTTATAATTTTCTACCGTTTTGCAGGAAAATTTCAGCCCGAGTTCGGCAATTCGCGTCTCGCCGGGGACGCGCAGCGGGGTGGGCGCAAACTGAGGCAACGCTTCGCCGGAAAACGAAATCGTGCCGTAGCTCCGGCACACGATTTTGCCGCAGGGCAGGGAGAGCTGCGCCGAGGGGTTCGGCGCGGCCAGCAGGGCCTCCAGCGCGGCAATATGGCGCTGCGAAACGTCCTGCGGCAGCACCTGCGCCGTCATCAGGCGCAGCGCCCTCCGGCGCAGCACCGGCGGCGCGGCGAGCAGCGGAGCGACGCGCCAGCAGTCCGGCCCTTGCGCCGCCTCCCGCAGCACCTGTGCGGCGAGACCGTCGAGAAAGGCATCCTCCTCGCGCAGCAGCGCCGTCGTCCGCAGCGTCTGAGCCGAAAGCGACGGCGCTTCGTCCTGCAAAAGAGGAATTACGCGCTGGCGCAGCCGGTTGCGGCGGCAGTCGGGCAGGGCGTTGGTCGAATCCTCGACCCACGGATGGCCGCCTTCCTGCAGATAGGCGACGGCCTGCTCATGAGTGACGCACAGAAGCGGGCGGACGATGCTGCCGCGCTTGGGCGGAATGCCGCACAGGCCGCGCAGCCCGCTGCCGCGCAGCAGGTGCAGGAGCACGGTTTCCACGTTATCGTCCGCCGTGTGGGCTGTCGCCAGCCTATCACAGGGCAGAGAGGTCAGAAAGCGGTAACGCGCCTCGCGCGCGGCAGTCTCGACGGAAAGGCCGGCCTCGGTGGCGCGGGCGGCCACATCGGTGCGGCCGACGGTCAGCGGGATTTCCAGCTGGCTGCACAGTGCGCGGACAAAGGCTTCGTCGCGGTCGGCCTCCGCGCCGCGCAGACCATGATGAAAATGCGCCGCCGTCAGGGTGATGCCTAGCTCCGCCTGTAAAGAATGCAGACACCACAGCATCGCCGTGGAGTCTGCACCACCGGAAACGGCGCAGAGCACCCGGTCGCCCGGGGCAAACAGCTGCTCCGAGCGGCACCAGCGCAGCACCTCAGCCCTCACTGTGACGCCACTCCCGATCGGCGAAGGTGGTAAACTGCGGCAGCCATTGCAGCTCGACCGTGCCGGTCTCGCCGTGGCGGTTCTTTGCCACGATGCACTCCGCAACGTTCTGCTTTTCCGTGTCTTTATTATAGTAGTCCTCGCGGTAGAGGAACATGACCTCGTCTGCGTCCTGCTCGATTGCGCCGGATTCGCGCAGATCGGAGAGCATGGGGCGCTTGTCCTGCCGGCTCTCATTGGCACGCGAAAGCTGCGACAGGCACAGCACCGGCACGTTCAGCTCCTTGGCCATGATCTTCAGACTGCGGGAGATGTCGGAAACGACCTGCTGGCGGTTTTCGCCGCTGTAGGTGCGGGTGTTGCCCGCAGAGGTCATGAGCTGTAGGTAGTCGATAATGACCAGCGCGAGATCATCGATCCGGCGGCATTTGGCATTCATCTCCGCGACAGAGAGCATCGGATTGTCGTCTACGCGCAAATCCGTCTGCGACAGCGCCGCCGAGGCAACGCCGATTTTGCTCCACTCCTCCATCGAGAGGTTGCCGGTGGTCAGCTTTTTCAGATCGACAAAGCTTTCATTGGCGATCAGACGGGTGACCAGCTGCTGCTTGGACATTTCGAGGGAGAAGAACGCGACGGTTTTCTTCGGATTCTTCTTTGCAACGTTCAGCGCCAGATTCAGCGCCATCGACGTCTTGCCCATGCCGGGACGGGCGGCAAGCAGCATCAGATCGGACTTGTTCAGACCGTTGATAAACTTGTCCAGATCGCGCAGGCCGGTCGGAATACCGGAAATATCGCTGCCGGATTCGGACATTTCCTCCAATCGGTCGAAGACCTTGAGAAGAATCGTGCCGATATGCTCCAGCGAATCGCTGCTGCTGCCGCGGCGCAGGGCGAAAATCTTCTTTTCCGCCGCCTCGAGAATATCCTGCGCCGAGCCGACGCCCTCGTAGACCGTATCGACGATTTCGGAGGCGGCGGTGGAGAGATTGCGCAGCAGCGCCTTGTCGTGGACGATCTGGGCGTACTGCTTGGCGTTTGCAGCCGTGGGGGTGATCTCCATGAGCTGCATGATATATTTCGAGGAGGTCTGCTCGTCAAAGACGCCGCGCTCGCGCATCTTGTCGAGCACGGTGACGGGGTCGATCACCTGCGAATAGCTGAACATCTCGTAGATCGTCTCGTAGATGTCGCGGTTGGTCTGGGAGTAGAAGTCGTCGGGGCGCACTGTGCCGATGATATCGTTGACACAGCGGCTGTCAATCAGCATCGCGCCGAGTACCGCCTGCTCCGCTTCCAGCGAATGCGGCGCCTGACGGGACAGCAAATCGTCCATGGGCATAGGAGCAAAACCTCCTTCCTCTCTGGGAAATCGTAGAGTTATTCACGTGTAGGGTACTACCGCTTCATGCGTAGGGCGGGCTGCCATCAGCCCGCCGGTGCCGGCAGGATCGATGAGTGAATAATATATGTGACGTGCAGGGCGTGCTTACAGCTCCTCAATGCGGAGCTTGAGGTCGGCGTTGATTTCGTAGCCGAGCTTGCATTTGACGGTGTACTCGCCGACGGTTTTGATCTGCTCGTCGAGAACGATGCGGCGCTTGTCCAGCTCAATGCCGTAGCCGGACTTGAGCGCGTCAGAGATTTCCTGCGTCGTGACCGAGCCGAACAGACGGCCTGCGCCGCCGCCCTTGGCCTTGACGACGATGGTCATGTCCTTGAGGCGGTTGGAGAGGGCAAAGGCCTCCTCGCGTTCGCGCTGGCGCTTTTCCTGCTGCGCCTTGTCGTTCATGCGCATGGTGTTGACGGCGTCGGGCGTGGCCTCGACCGCCAGCTTGCGGGGCAGCATATAATTGCGCGCGTAGCCGTCGGAAACCTCAAGCATCTGGCCCTTCTTGCCCTTGCCGCGGATGTCCTGCAGTAAAATAACCTTCATGATGGATAAACCTCCTGTCAGATTGTTTGATCGAAAAAGCGGTCGATGGATTGCAGCAGGCGGTCGAGCGTCTGGGCAACGGTGGTCTGCCTGACCTGTGCGCCCGCCGTGGCTGCGTTGCCGCCGCCGCCGAGCGGCTCGAGAATGACCTGCACGTTGGCCTCGCCGATGGAGCGGGCGGAAATGATGACCTGCCCGTCCTGCGGATAGAGGACAAACGATGTTTCAATGCCGGAGATGTTCAGCAGCTCGTCCGCCGCCTGCGCCGCGATGGTGCGCGTGGCGGTGTAGTCCAGCGCGGCAATGGCGATTTTGTCGCGGTAGAGGCGGGCGCTCTGGATGATCTTATAGCGCGCGACGGTGGAGGGCAGGTCGTTCTGGAAGAGCTTTTTGACCTCGACCGTGTCCGCGCCGATGCGGCGCAGGAAGGCCGCCGCCTCAAAGGTGCGGCTGGTGGTGCGCACGCCGAAATTCTTGGTGTCCAGCACGATACCGGCCAGCAGCGCAGCGGCCTCGTTCGTCAGGATATCCGACGCGTCGACAGAGTATTGCAGCAGCTCGGTGACCAGCTCCGAGGCCGACGAGGCAAACGGCTCGTGCAGATTCAGCACCGGCTGCTCGATATAGTCGGCAGCGCGGCGGTGATGGTCGATGACGACCACGCGGCGCAGCGATTCCAGCAGCGGCTTGCATTCGACCTGATCGGGCCGGTTGGTATCGACCACGACCAGCAGGCTCTTGGCGTCTGCCGCGAGCAGCGCGTCCTGACCAGTGATAAAGCAGCCGTCGTATTCCGGCATCTGCCGCAGCAACTCCAGCAGCGGCTTGGCGGCGTTGACCTCAGGGTCGATGACGATATTGACCTTTGCACCGCGCTTGCGGCACAGGCAGCAGACACCGACCGCCGCGCCCAACGCGTCCAGATCGGCCATCTTGTGGCCCATGACAAAAATGCGGCTCGACTGCGTAATCAGCTCGGACAGCGACGAGGCCATCACGCGGGACTTGACCTTGGTGCGGCGCTCGGTGTGTTTATTCCGGCCGCCGAAGAAGGTGAAATCGTAGCGATCCTTGATGACCGTCTGGTCGCCGCCGCGCGAGAGGGCCATTTCGATGGAAAGCGCGGCAAAATCGTAGTCCTCGCGGAAGCTGACGCCGTCCTTGCCGATGCCGATGGAGACAGTAGCGGCGATTCCGGCAGGATTGGTGACCTCGCGCATCGATTCGAGCAGGGAGAACTTGCTCTCGGCCATGCCCGCCAGCTCCTTGGCCTCTAACAGCAGCAGGAAGCGGTTGCGCTCCAGCCGCCGCAGCAGACCGTCGTAGCGGTCTGCCCATTCGCTGACGCGGGTGTTGATCTGCGCGTTCAGACCGGCGATCGTCGCGTCGGGCAGGTTGTTCGTCAGCTCGTCGTAGTTGTCCACCAGCACGATGGCGATCATCGGGCGGGAGCGGATGTATTCGTCGCGCACCTGCAGCAGCTCAGTCAGGTCCTGCAGATAGATCATGCCCATGACCACACCGGCCTTGGCGTCCTTTTCCGGCAGCACCGTGCCGGTCACGCGGAAGCGCCTGCCGCTGTATTCCAGCTCGCCGGGCATGGTGTCCTTACCGGCCAGCAGCCATTGCAGTGAAAAGCCCGGCAGAACGTCCGCAATGCGCTGCGCCGAGAGCGTGTCACGTACGCCGGTCAGCTCGGCAAAGGGCTTATTGTACCACACCAGCTCCTCCTCGTTGAGCTGCACCAGCGCAACGGGGAAGGGAACGTCGCCGTCGGTGGAGCGGCGCATCATTTCGCTGGTCGTGCGGACGTACTCTGTCAGCGCGTGGCGGCGGCGCTTGCTGCCCCAGTGGTAGCCCAGCAGCAGAAGCAGCGCAGCCGCGACCTCCGCGGCGCCGACCCAATACTGCCGCTGCACGAATGCTGGCACGCAGAACAGAAGCAGCACCGCAAAATATGCCGCCATGCTTGGCTGCATCATCCTCCGCAGCTTTTTGTTCATTCTCGTTCCGCCCCTCTCCGGTTCAAAAACTCTACAGCGCAGGGGCCGCAGATGCGGCGCGCTGTGACAGGAAGAATCTGTATCGTTCATTATATCAGATTTTTCCCCTGTTTGCTACTGTTTCTTTTCCGGAATTTTCTCCGCTTTCAAAAAAATGTATACTTCGCTGGAATTCTATGCTATAATATATCGGACGGGGTATGCGCAAGCGGCAGCGCAGCGCCGTTTTCGGGGTACATAACGGAGAATTCCGTATTATAAAAAGCGATTATTTTAACCGGCGGAGCCAAAGCGCTCCGCAGCAAGAAGGAGATTTTAATTTGGCAGAAAAACTGAAAATCATTCCTCTGGGCGGTCTGAACGAAATCGGAAAGAACATGACCGTTCTGGAGTACGGAAAGGACATGATCGTGGTCGACTGCGGTCTGGGCTTTCCGGAGGACGATATGTACGGCGTGGATCTGGTGATCCCCGACGTGACGTATCTTGCAAAGAACCAGAAGAAGCTGCGCGGCTTTTTCATCACGCACGGCCACGAGGACCACATCGGCGCGCTGCCGTACGTTTTGCAGGCCGTTAATGCGCCGGTACACGCAACGCCCCTGACGCTGGGCCTCATCAAGCTCAAGCTGGAGGAGCACAACCTCTTGAAAAAGTGCCAGCTTGTGACCCACAAGCCCGGCGACGTGGTCAAGGCGGGCTGCTTCACGATCGAGTTTATCCATGTGAACCATTCCATCGCAGATGCCGTTGCCTTCGCGATCAAAACGCCGGTCGGCACGGTGATTATGACGGGCGACTTCAAGATTGACCCGACGGCGGAGGACGGCATGACCGATCTCGGCCGCTTTGGCATGCTGGGCAAGGAGGGCGTTTATGCGCTCCTGATGGACTCGACCAACGTCGAGCGGCAGGGCTACACCCCGTCGGAATCCATCGTCGCCGAGGGACTTGACCGGCACTTCAAGGGCTGCCGCAACCGCATCATCGTGACGACCTTCGCCTCGAATATGCACCGGATCCAGGCCGTGCTGGCCATTGCCCACCGCTACGGCCGCAAGGTCGCCGTCACGGGCCGCAGCATGGAGAATATTATGAAGGTCGCCACGGAGCTGGGCTATCTCAACATCCCGCCGGACACGCTGGTGGACATCAATCAGATCAAATCCATCCCGAAGGACAAGCTGGTCATCGTTTCCACCGGCTCGCAGGGTGAGAATATGTCGGCGCTCTACCGCATGGCGTTTTCCAGCCACAAGCAGGTCGAAATTCAGCCCGGCGACAAGATCATCATCTCCGCCTCCGCGATTCCCGGCAACGAAAAGGCCGTTTCGCGCATCATCAACGAGCTGTACAGCAAGGACGCGGACGTGATCTACGACAAGCTGGAGGGACTGCACGTTTCCGGCCATGCCTGCTGCGAGGAGCTGAAGATCATCCATGCGCTGACAAAGCCCCGCTTCTTCATCCCCGTCCACGGCGAGCAGCGGCATCTGCACAAGCACGCGGCGCTGGCCCGCTCGATGGGCATGAATCCGAAAAATATCCTGATTGCCGATATCGGCAGGGTCATTGAATGTACCCCCAAGACCTGCCGCCTCGGCGGGACGGTGCCCGCAGGGAAGATTCTCGTGGACGGCACGGGTGTCGGCGATGTCGGCAGCGTCGTGCTGCGCGACCGCAAGCATCTGGCGCAGGACGGCATGATCGTCGTGTGCGTCAACCTGTCCAGCGAGGACGGCTCTGTCCTCTCCGGCCCGGATATCATTTCGCGCGGCTTCGTGTATATGAAGGAGAACGAGGATCTGATGGAGGCGCTGCGCATGATCGTCATGCGCTCGCTGGATAACTGCCGCAGCCGCAATATTTCCGACTGGGCGACCATCAAATCCACCATCAAGGGCGACATGAGTCAGTACCTCTTTAAGACGACCAAACGCAACCCGATGATCCTTCCTGTCATCATGGAAATTTAACAGCCCAGCGGCGGGATGGAACACCATCCCGCCGCTGTTGGTACTTCAGTTGATGCGTAGGGGCCGATGC
>CAKUNB010000062.1 GCA_934668285.1 uncultured Oscillospiraceae bacterium
GACTGCACCTATCCGGACGGCATCCACGTTGGGGCGGTATGTGCGCCGGTTACGGAGGGCAACTACGAAGTAGCGAGGAAACTATCTCTGCAAGCTGTGGAAGACCTGTTCGCGGCGCTTCGCGAGGGCGACACCGAGGTCGCGGCCGCTTTGTTTGCGTCTAACGCCAAAGCAGAGGCGGAAAACTTCCCGCAAGAACTGGAGGACCTGCGCACGCTGTTTGGCAGCGACGAAATAGAACTCACGGTAGACCGTGCAATTTCTGTTGACTACGGCAGGCATAGCAATAATCAATGGCAAGAACACGGCATTTTTACCTATTGCGCAGAAACGCTGCACGGAATTTACCTGCTAGCCTTAAAACAAACCTACTACGACACGACCGTCCCGGAGGATATCGGCCTCTGGTCGCTGTACGTATTCCCTCTGGCCGATACCACTGAAGCTCCACCCCTCCCGGAAACCGAGGATGATTACGTTCCTGGAATCCACATCGCCAAGGAAAGCAAATAGCATAACCACCACCCCCGCCGCCAGCATATCGCGGTAAACGCCGGATACATGCCTCTGGCGCTTGCCGGTTAAGTGGAGGCAAACCAAGCAAAGACACAATCCACGCAGAATGTTCGGATTATCCGACATTCTGCGTGGATTTGTTTGGTTTGTCGATCTGTCAGGTTGTTTTGGGCTGCCAGACGGGGCGTTTTGCGTTGTTGCCCGGTCGTTTCGCGCTATGGCTCGAGGCATTTGTTGCCCGGCCGTCTTGCGGTGTAGGCTGGCGGCTTCGCGCTGTGCCTACATTCACTCCTCCGCGTAAAAGCCGTTGGCCAGCAGGGCTTTGGCGAGGCGGCGTTTGGCGCGGGTGAGGCGCATTCTTACGCTGTTGGGCTGGATGCCAAGGCCCTTGGCGATTTCGGCATCGCTCCATTGCAGCAGGTAGCGTTCCTCCAGAACAACGCGATCCTCCGGCGCCAGCATTTTGAGAATTTCGCGCAGGCGGGCGTTGCGCTGTTCGCGGAGAAGTCGCTCGTCCGGCACCTCGCCCTCCGGCGCGGAGATGAAATCCTCCAGCACGTCGAAGCTGACCTCCTGCCAGCCACCGCGGAGGAGGCGCTTGTTGATTGCAACGTGCCGGGTGGTCGTCAGAATGTACGTCCGCCGCTGCGCCGTTTCCAGCGTCATCAGCAGCGCGACCTTAGCCACCAGCTGCGTCACCGTTTCATACGCCGCGTCCTCAATGTCCTCCGGTTGGGAAAACCACTTCTGCACCTCAAAAAGAATCCGTGAGATGCTCTGCTCATACAGCCGGATCATAAACGCCCGGCTGTCCTCGTCCGCGATTGCAAGGATAACGGCAGGAATCATGCACGGGTCTCCCGTTCCAGCAGCTCCAAAAAGCCGCAGAGCAGCTGCCGCTGCTGCGCAGGAAGCGCCGTGCAGCGCTTGAGAAGCTGGCGGTTGGTGAGCGTTCCGTCGTAGCTGGCATCCAGCCAGCGGTCGGTTTCCAGCGCGCTCTTCTCCCGGCCGAGCAGATAGTCCACAGAAACGTGGAAATGATCGGCGATTTTCCGCATCACGTCATAGCCGGGCATAGCCTTGCCCTTTTCGTACTGCGATACGACCGACGGCGTAATGCCCAGCGCGGCCGCAAGGTTCTTCTGATTGATCCCCGTCCGCTCCCGCAGCTGTACCAGAATTTCTCCGAATTCCATTCTACGCCCTCCCGCCGTGTTCTCGCTGATTTAGCGTTCCTTCTTTCAACGGGATTATCATAATGAAAATTTTGCGCTCTGTCATAAATCTAAAGAAATGGACGGGATAATATTTCTGGTCGGAAAATAATTAAGTGATGCTAAATTTTTGCAGCAAAGGATACGGATTGCCGCGCCGGGCTGCGCCCTCCTTGCAATGACAGAATGGGAACGTTCTGCTCTGTTTTTCCTTTTCTGCTGTAATTCTTCTACTGGGTGGTTCAAGGGAGTTCACGGTGAACCGGGGGTGGGGTCAGCTTGGGGGCAGACTTCGCCCTTGGGAGGATGGGTGGAGTTTGGCATGGGCGTTTGCGGAGGATTCGGGTGGCATGAGCGGGCTTGGGGCATCACAACGGTATACTTCCTGTACTACATTGTCATGCTTTGTATATCACGCTGCTATACCTCCTGTATCACATTGTCATGCTTTCTATATCACGCCGTCATAGCTCGTCTGTGTTCCCCGTGGAGAGATAATACCGATTGGAGGTCGCGCTGCCGTTTTCGCGGTAGTGCGGCTCTTTTTTCAGCAGGCCTGCCTGCTCCAAGTCGCGGATTGCGCGCTTGACGGTGCTGCGCGAGAGGGAGAGGTCGGATGCCACGGTGTTCAGCCCCGGCCACGCTTTGCCGTCTTTGTCCACGCGGTCGTGGAGGTAGAGGTACACCAGCTTCGCCCGGTGCGGCAGCTCCGTGCGGTAAAGAAAGCTAAGGCTGCCCATGCGCGTCCTCCTGCGGCCGGAGCGGCTTGAGCCTGCGTCCCGCGGGCGGCGCGGACGGCAGCACCGGCGGATACTTTTTCAGAATCCCCTGAATCAGCTCCTCCTTTTCGGCATACTCCACGCGGCGGTTGCCGCGCTCCGGGACGGTGTAGGGCCGCTCCGCGTCAAGGACAATGTCCCAGTGCGGGAACAGCTTCAGGTGGGTGCGCATGGGATGCACGCCGGTTTTCATGACGACGAAATCGCCCTTGGGAAGAGCCTTCAGCTCGTCCGCTGTGAGCAGCGGCCGCTCCATCATTTGCAGCGACTGCGACGGGTCGTTTTTGCTGCGCGACACGCTGCCGGAAAGCACCGTCCGGCTGCCGAGCGCCTTGGAAAGCAGCTCCGCCGCGCTGCTGTTGGGCGCAAAGCCGCCAAACAAAATGTCCTGCGTGTTGTCCACAATGATCTCCGCGCCCTCCTTGCCGTAGTTCTTCTCCAACTGCGCAAAGGACTGAATGATCGGGACCATTTGCAGCCGCCGTGAGCGGGCGGCGGAGAACATCATCTCAGCGGACTCAATTTTCGGGATCGTGCCGAATTCGTCACAGAAAAACACGCAGCGGCTGCGCAGCTTTCCACCGTTTTCGTCCGCGACGGCAAGAATTTCGCGGTAAAGCTGCTGGATGAGCAGAGAGATCAGGAAATACTTTGCCGGATCCTCCTCCGGCAGGATGAGAAACAACGCGGATTTTTGCGTGCAGAAGGTTTCCGCGTCAATCTCCGTATCAAAACATAACAATTGCTCCAGCTCGCTGTCGAGAAAGGCGTTGAGGCGGGAGAGCGCCGTGGCCATGACCGAGGCCATGCCCTGCTCCGAGGTGTTGAGCGCGGCTCCGGCAAACCATTTCGCCTTGTGGTCGTCCGGCAACAGTTCCATCAGCTGCTGGAACTGGTTCCCCTTCGGCACGGCCGGGGCAAGCAGCTCCTGAATGAGCTTGAACACCGACACAATGTGCCGCTTTTGCGGTGCACAGAACTCCGCAACGAGCAAAATCGTCGCCGTCAGAAGCCCCTCCGCCGCGTCGTAAAAATAGGCATTCTGGCCAAAGGCCGCCGCATCCGCGCCGGAGAGGATGACCGTTTTGGAGATGATTTTTGCGTATTTCTCCGCCTTGGCGCGGTAGGCCAGCGTCTCCGGAAAGGCCTGTGCCAGATCCATGTAGTGATTGACCAGATGCAGCAGGTTATTGCCGTTGGACCTCGTGGGATTGCGGAGGTCGAGGACGGACACGCGGTAGCCGTAGCCCTTGGCAATGCTGCCATAGCTGCGCATAACGTCGCCCTTGGTGTCGGTGGAGAGAAAGCTCATCCCGCTGGCGCAGGCGTATTCCAAGCAGGGATAGAGCCAGTAGGCCGTCTTGCCCACGCCCGCCGCGCCGATCATGAGGACGTGGACATCGCCGGGATCGACGAGGGCGGTCGTGCTGCCGGTGCGGCCGACGACGATCCCCTGCGGCAGCGGCTTGCCGTTCCGGTTTGTCGGCGCAACGCCGCGTTTTGCCTGCTCCCGCCATTTCCGGGGCGTAAAGGGAACGTGGGAATAGGTCGTTCGGATTTCCCGTTTCGTTGCCCAGCGGGCCGTGCCATGCTGGCCGTCGCCGACCGTTTTGGCGCGGATGCCGTTGAGATTATAGACGTGGGAGAGCAGCGCAATGCCGCCGAGAATGCAGAACATTCCGGCGGCCGCGAGCATCAGAGGGACAAGGTTGGGCATAGTTTTTCCTCCTGTCGCTGCGCGCAAAGCACCTCGTTCCAGTCCTTGCGGGCCGGGACGAGGCATTGTGCGGCAATGCTTTGTTCTTCCAGCTTCTTTGCAATGCGGCGGTTCGCGGTCTGCCCGGCCGCGTCGTTGTCCATGCAGAGCACCACCGTGCGGATGGCGGGGCAGTCGGACAAAAGCCGACACAGCCCCGCGTCGCCGACGCAGCAGGCGGCGGCATAGCTGTGCTGCTGCCAGTTTTCCTTGTGCAGGGTGAGATAGCTCAAAAGGTCAATGGGCGCTTCAAAAAGGTAGAGCCGGTCGCTGCTGCCGCTCCAGTGGAAGCTGTAGTGCGGGTCGCTGGCGGCGGCGTTGCCCTTGAAGCTGCCGCCGCAGCCCCGCAGATGCGCATGGCGCGGCACGCCGCCGGAGTCGAAGCCGACGAACACGGCGTTGTGGTGCTGCGCGGATTCGTAGATCATACCCCGCCGGACAAACGTGTAGAAAATGTCACGGTCGATCCCGCGCCGGTTGACCAGATAGGCCGCCACGCGGCGGAGGTTGTCGTTCGGCGGCGGAAGCTGAAATGTAGGCTTTTCTTTTTCGTCATGACGCTCCACAATAGGAATTGCAGTGTTTCCCAGCAAAAATTCCACCGCCTGCGGGTAGTCCAGTCCGTAAAACCGCCGCACAAAGTCCACCGCGTCCCCGCCGACGCGTTCGTATTGGTGAAACCACAGGTTGCCGCGGATGGTGACCTTCTGCGCACCGTCCCGCCATTGGTACTCCTGTCCGGAGCGTTTGAGTGTTTCACCGCAGCATTGCAGCAGGGATACAAGGTCGGTGCTTCGCGCCTGTTCCCGTTGCTCCTGCGTGAAATGTCGGTATTCTGTTTTCATAAAAGGCTCCTTTTCTAAAAGTGTTTCAGGCCGTGCGCCTGTTCCTTTTCCGCTACCCGGCGGCGGAGCTTGCGGTCAGAAGAAACATGGCGTTCCTCCTGCGCAGCAATGCTCTGCTGAAACATCCGCGCAAGGCTGCGCAAGAGCTGCGTTGCAGCGGCGCGCCAGGCCGCCTTGGACGGTTGGGCTTTTCCCTCCGGAACCAACTGCATTGCCGCCTGAATCACGGCGTTTTTCATGGAACGAAACGCCGGATTTTCGGAAAGCGGCAGCCGCTCGTGCACGTCCTCCGCATAGATGTCCAGAATTTTATCCCGACTCTGGTACCAAAGCTCGTATAGCCGCCTCAGTCGCTCGTCTGCGGCAAGCTCGTCCAGAATTCCATCCACCAACCGCTTGACCTCCGGCGGCAGGTAGGCGTATTGCTTCTTTCCGGCCGCATTTCGCAGCCACGCCGCAAGCGCCGCCAGCTGCCGCGCTGCGGCGGGATTCTTGCAATGCCCGTGCTGCACTTGCGTCACAAGTGTACTAGCCGCCTCCCGCCCGGCCTGTTTTAATTCGTCGCGCCGGTGGGTCTGCTCCTCGTAGATGCACAGCAGCTCCTGCGCGAAAATCTCCTTGACCAGCGCTGAACGCAGCGCCGCAACGCCCTGCTTGGTCAGACGGCCCTCGCGCGGGTTTTCCGAGTAGGCAAGGAGATGGACGTGCGGATGATGCCCCTCGTTGTGAAAGGCGGCGTACCAGCGCAGATGCGTCAGCGGGATTTTCAGCCCGGCGGCCAGCGTCGGCGCCTGACTGCGCAGCAAGTCCCGCCAGCGCTCCGCCCGGTCAAAGCCCAACCGCTCCGCGTCCTCGCGCCGGAGGGAGAAAATCGCGGTATAGACGTTGCCTTGGTACGCATTCAGCGCCGCGGATACCTTGGAAAGCTGCACGGGGACACCCGCGTCGGTAAACAGGCCGTGGCTGCCGAGGCGCTGCGCCCGTGGACGGAGGGCGATGTAGTCTGCGTAGGTCTTGGGGAGCTTTTCCACGCCGTCGCGCGTAGCAATGTACCGCGCATAGCCTCCGGCGCTTCGGCGGGCATTCGGCTTGAGATACCGAAATTTCGTGACCAGTCTTGCCATTATTCCTCCCTCTGCCAGCGGCAGGCATCTTCAAGAGAAAGCCCACCGTTGAGCCGCTTGACCTCGCGGACGCACTCGCCGCGCAGCCGCTCCAAGGACTGCGGGTCAAACTCGCTGCTCGCGGCGACGACATTTTGCAGCATGGCCAGCTCCACCGCCAGCTTGAACAGCATCCGGTTCTGCCGGTGGTCACTCTCGGCCACGATGCCGCGCAGCGTCGAGGTCACCACGGTAGAAAGGTAGCCGTCCGATACTTCTGCATCAAGGTAGCCAATGTAAAAGAGGACGGCCTTTTCGATGAACTCCGACCGGCTTTCGCAGTTGTCCGCGCGGTAGTGCGCCTCGACCTGTTCCAAGGTGTCCGGATAGACCCAGAGGGCAAATTTCCGCTTGTTTTCAAACAATGTTCCGCAACTCCTTTCGCAACACCGGTGCAGCCCCCGCAATTCCGGCGCATTTGCCGAACCGCAACCCCGGCCGCGGGAAAATTCGCCGGTTTCCAACCCCGCCGCGAAAATTTTGGTTTCAATCCCGCAATCCCTTCGTGCGACCGGCATTGCCGGACGCTGTGGTTCGCATCGGGGCGTCGTCACGACCCCGATGCTTTCTCCTGCTTGCTTATCGTCCGTTTCAAAACGTCCCGTCAAAGCGCACCGCGCGGTGGAGCATTCTTCGATTTTTCCACGTGTTTTCCGTCCAGCCGGGCAAAGCAGCATTCGGTATAAGACAGCCCGCGCGTTTCCACAAAGTCGTCGAGGACGCGGAGCATCTCGGCCTCCCGCAGGCGAACCGGCTCCGGCAGACTGTCGTAAAAAATCCACTCCGCCGCCTCCGGCGCATCCCGGACGAAAACGTCATACCCCAGCAGCACCGAGCTGAACGAGCGGTAGGCCACGACGCTCAACCGCACATACCCAACGGCAAGCGCTGCGACAACTGCCTCCGAAAATGATTCCGGAGGCCGCTCCCGCAGGCGCTGCAGCGCACCGTTGGAGAGAAACCGCTCATAACGATACCGTTCCCCCAACGCCCGCCGCAGTGTTTGTTTTCGATTCATAGCTGCATCCCCTCCGAAAATTCAAGTGCCTCCAGTTCGTCCGCATCCTCCCGCATCTCCGGCACAGTGCGGCACTGCGCTGCAAAGTATTGCACCGCGCTGTTTTGCAGCGCCTGCTCCAATACCGAAACGTCCAGCCCGCAGTTGCGGTAGCCCTCCAGCACGGTGGCGTAGTAGTACGGCGCGGGCAGGCCGAACTCCGCCCGCAGATTCATCCGGTAGAGCATCGCGGGAACCGCCCTGTCGCCGAACTGGATCGGGAGGCACTCTTTGAAATAATGCGTCGGATAGCCCTCATAGCGGTCGAGCGCACACTCATTTAGCCAGTCGATTTCCCAGATCGCCACGGGGACGGAAGCGCCCGCCTTGGGCGTGACGGTGGCAAAGGCGTTGTCGTGCTGCCCGCGAAATTGCAGCTCGTAGCCGTGGAGCGTGCCAATGCCGCAGAGCTTTGCGCCGGGACAGCGGTGACGCATCTGGCGCAGATTGAGATTGCTGCCATAGGCAGCATAGCGTTTGTTCTCCATAATTTTTCCGTGTTCTCCTTTACATGGTCATGGTGATCGTCGGCGCTTCCGGCACATTTTGCGGTTCCTGTACTTCCTGTTGTACGGTCGGTTCCGGCTTTTCCTCGGCGAGGCGCTTGGCGGCGAGGCGGGCCTTCTGCGCCTCGGCCTGTGCCGGGTCGCGCCATGCAATGTTGCCCTCCAAGTGTTTGAGCAGGTGCTTTCGTGCGGTCTTGAACTCGTCGCCGATCAGACCCAGCCGCAGCAGCCACGTGCGGAAGGTGTACTTTTCATTCTCCGGCTGCGTCTTGATGCGCGACGCGCTGTGCTGCACCAGCGCCTGATGGCTGATGGCAAGGCAGAGCTGCACGTAGCTCTTGACCTCGCCCGCGTGGAGCGTGGAATTGAACAGCCGGAATTCAATCGTCCCCTTGGAAAACACACTGTGCAGATTCAGCGCATGGTAGCGGCTGTCGTCGTAGTGGATGTGCCGGTTGCTGCTGCCGTCGTACCACAGCCACTCCACGTCCTCCATCGTACGCGGCCGCAGCTGGTTCAGCTCGTCCAAAAACCGTGTGTCCGTCTTTTGGCAGTAGCGTTCCCGGCTGACCTGCACCTGCAGTGCCTTATAGAGCAGATCCTCCTTGGCTGCCATGATGTTGACGATGTTGCGCAGCGTCTGCGGCGTGTGGGCGGAGGCATCTACGTGGATATGAATTCCGCAGGTATCGTTGACCTTGGCTCCACCGGCGCGGAGCTTGCGGATGATCTCCTGCAGCGTTTCAATATCCGCATATTGGCAGATGGGCGAAACCAGCTCCACGGAGTAAGCAAAGTTTGTCGTGCGCTGTTCGCCGCAGAAGCAGCGAATCGACGCGTCGCTGACGAGCTTCCACTGCCGGTTCTGCGTGTCCCGTACGGTGTAGGCATCATAGCTGCCGCCGACGTGCGTCGCCTGTGTGCCGAAATATCCGGCAAGGAGCTGCGCCGCAGCAGCGCGGGTCAGGCCGGTCATCTC
>CAKUNB010000063.1 GCA_934668285.1 uncultured Oscillospiraceae bacterium
CGAACGCACGATGCGCCGTCTCATGCAGAATCTGACGCGCCTTTGGCGCTATAAAAAGCTTTTCAAGCTTTTTAACATGAGGGAGCTGTCACGCAGAACGCGTGACTGAAGGAGTCCCCCGTCCCGCCGCAGCGGATTTTTTAATCCGTGCCGTCAGGCACACCACAATTCCGCATTCCGCATTCCGAATTCCTCATTATGCATTAAAATCGACACTGCTTGCACGCGGGGCGTCGAGGACGCCGCCCCCTACAAGCCATCGCTTACTCATGCCAACGGTATGGGTATTTTTTCTACAATCCGTATGATTCTTCACTTTCCTTTTGCGGGCCGTCCTGATAAAATAGGGACATGAAACAACACGGGAGGGATGCGCAATGGAGATTCGGCTGGCAGAGCAGATTCGGGCGCAGCGAAAGGCGCGCGGGCTGACGCAGGAGCAGCTTGCCGAGGTGCTGGGCGTTACGGTCGGCGCGGTGTACAAATGGGAGGCAGGGGATTCACTTAGTTAAAGATACCATTTGAAGCAACTCGCACTTTAGCTTACAAATTATTATATTGAGCTTATTATACCAGCACGAAATGGTGTCATAACCTGAGTACAATAACAAATGCGTAAAAAATAGGGTACAGAAATAAATCTGTACCCTTATTGAAAAGAAACCATCTCCATGATATATTTATATGCGGATAGCCTGAGCGCTTTCATAACAGAATCCTTCCACCTCCCGTATGGGAATAACGGTTCGTCTACCCGAACCCGTCTGTTACCTCAGACAGAGCGCCTTGTGCGCAGGGTAGTAACTACGGAAGGAGGAAACTGCTATGGCGAAAGTCAAAGTAGAAGTGAAAGTAACGGTCAAAAAGACTGTGAAGCGTCGCGTCATCGTCCGTCGATGAGCGGTGTAGCTCAGGCTATTCATATTAAATTATCTGAAAATGTATTTGATTATTTGTAGGGTGCAGAACAAATCTGCACCCTTGTTTTGTTTCCTCGTTTGAAGAAACTTCACCAGAATGGCTCTGGGTGATCTTGCCGATCTAAAATCACTTTCTGCTGTGCATCAGTTCAGCGATTCCGCTTGCATCATCCATCTCGATAATGCCAAGCAAATTCATTTCTGGCTGCACAACACTGTGCATATAACCGTTGCCGTTCATATTCTCGTAATCTGCAAAACACTCCCAGAATGTTTCTGACTCCATACGAGTCCACTCTTGACGCGGGTTATGCTCCTTACTCGTGTAATAACGATAATTCTGGAGCAGTCTGTCGCGTAGTTTATTACGCTCTCTACGCTGGGAGTTTTCTTCCATCTGCAATAAACGGCAGGTGTGTTCGTCCTGCGCCTTACGCAGCTCTTGGATTTCATTTTCCAGCTTTTCTTGAATCCTAATGCTTTGTTGACGATATTCGGGGTACTTACGCACAGCTTCAAGTGCCTCTTTCAGCTCTTTGTCCTTTTCTTTCTCGGCTTCATATTTCTTAATAAGATAATCTCTGATTTTCTTATAAGTCATGCCAAGGAAAACGGCTGCAAGAGCAACGGTAATCACATTAGAAACTGTAATATTCCCGAAAGTCTTTAGAAACTCTTCGAGTCCAGTCATAAAGTACCTCCAATCTGCTCAAACCTAATTAAGCTTTTGGGGCATTTACGATCTTGCTCATATTGCACAGACTATCAATCAGATCACTAATTGCATCCATGTCAATATCGTAGTCAATGGTATCAGCAGATGCCTTTACCATTGCAAGCACCCACTCCTTACGCTCAGCGCCGGTCTCAAACTTAGTCTCTGCGGTCTGCATAAGGTTCATTACCATATCCAACACCTTAGACCAGTTCTTTTCTCTGATTGCTTTCTGAACATATTTTACCAACTCAACTACAAGAGGAATTGCGGCAGCTAAACCGGCCAGAGCAGAAACAAGAATCTTTACCCATTCCATATTGCGTATCCTCCTAACAAATAAAAAAAATAACAGTAGCCGGCAGACTACTGTTATCTTCTCAAATTAAATCGCTGGACTTTCCCAGCTCGATCCGTCATCATTTACTGCGTCGGACATTGCCATTGCAAATTTGATGCCGTCTCCATTTCCACCAACATTTTCAGCTTCGCTTTTATGAACGATTTTACTTAGCACAATGCTACAAGCTGTACCAATCGGCGTAAAAACCACCGTCCAGCACATCAAAGCGCCAGTATATCCGGTTCTAATGCTTTCGTTGGCAAGATAAAAGCCGCCAGCCAAGCCAGCAGCCAAAAACAAAAGTATGTAAATTGCAAGCCGATTGCTAAAGCCAAGCGAAACAAGATGATGGATAAGACCTTTCTTTTTCTTGCGACGCTTCACTTTACGCTTAACAGCCATTACGCTTTACCCATCAATTTTGCAAAACGATAGAATAGCGCTGCGGCCTGCTCCCTCGTAAGCTGATCCGCCCAAGCATAATTCGGTTCTCCATTTGCATTGTTTCCAGTACCGCCAATGAGACCGTTTGCGATTGCCCACTCACGAGCATCCTTACTCCAAGTACCGCAATCGTTGTCCTGAAGCTCTGCACGATACTCTTTCATCAACTCTTTGAATCTATCCAAAGTCATATCTTCATCCTCCTGTTCTGCACTTTCACCAACAAGCGACCAATCTGGTCTGCCGTACCCACAAATATATGTAGCGGTAAGATTATAGGATTTGGCTCTTACGCATCCGCCATTAGGAACAACACCAGAAGCGCTTGATGTATTTCCCTCAATCGTATAGACTTTGCCATTTCCAACAGCAATAACAAGTCCGGTGTGATAAGATGTTGCTCCACCATCGTTAGTGAAGAAAATCTGATCGCCGGCCTGAGGATTACTTTTATGGAACTGCCCCTTTTGCTTATAATACTGAACAGAATAGGTGCATCCAGCTCCAGCACCGCCATATGGCTGACACAGCAGCTTCATAGCAAGATCTACGCCAAATGTCTTGATAAAACACCAGTCAACAAAAACATCACACCAAGCATAGCCGTTCTTTTTGCCATTGTAAATGTTCCCGATGTTATCCAAATCACGGGCGTACTTTGTCCAGTTGTTGCTACCGGCATTTGCAGTTTTACTATCAAGCTGGGCATTCGTTGCCTTTTCCAAATAGCCCTCTTCTGCCTTTGCCGTCGCAATAAGTCTTTCAATCGCAGTCAAACTACCAACTCCTTCCTTTGTCGTACTCTGCGCAAACTTGTCATAATAAGCTTGTCCATAGCTTGCACGTTTGTTTTGAACGGCTTCGCTTTGGTTAGCAGGTCGTTCATACTGTAATAGCACAGCGTTAGATGCTTCAAAAACGGACGTCGCAGACTGCAGCGTTTTCCACACAGTAGGATATCCGGAAAGCTCCTTGCAGAGAAATTCAAGCTGCATGTCCAAATCACCGATTGATTTTCCGACGCTTCGTGCGTAATTCAATAGGTTTTGCTTTCGACTCCAATATGTCCATTGGGCAAGCCCATAACCGGCAGCATCCTTGACAAAGTTTGTATAGCTGCCATTATCAACGGCTTGCGTATAGCTTTGATCTGTAAAATTAAGCTTCTTCTCATATGAGTTTTGAAGATTGATAGGGCTTAATCCAGACTCGGCGTATAGATTTCCCATCAGCCCAGATACACCAAAATCAGTAAAACCTTTTGACTTTAAGAATTTCCAGATTTTTTCTTCATTCATTTATATCACCGCCCTTAAACCAGCATATAATGCGGCTTCTCTTCTCCGAAAAACCAATATCGAAAATAATCGTCAAGTATAATAGCCACGACAGACAACCCAACCCAAGCAAAGAAAAACGGCAAGCAAATTTGCCCCATCAAATTAAGCGGTAGATTTGAATAGTCCCACACATTTAATCCAAGCCAAACATTCACAATTAAGCCTGTAATAAATTCAAGAGTGGTTACAAGTACACCGCCAATTAAAGCCTGCCATACAATACCAAGTTCCCACGGAAACAGTTCGTTGATTAAACCGATAGAAACAAAACACATACCGCCAAGAATAAACATGGAAATATGACTATGACCGCGCCAAAGTAGTTCGATCAAAACATAGGCAGCACCGCCAATAACAAACAGTGCTGCCAGTTTGAAAAATGTCTTCAGATTACGCATTTGCCGCGCTGCTCAGACGAGCAATAATTGCTTGCATTTGTTCATTTGCAACGGCAAGCTTCTCATTCATTTCGGTATTATACGGATCTGGCAAAGTCATTCCATATACAATTGATGTGACCGCTTCAACACTATCCAGAGATTGTACATAGGCTTTCAACTCATTGTGATATGTTGTCTGTGTTGTAATAAGCGTTTGCGCAGCAATATAAATCGTTGCAATTTCCGATGCTGTATAGATACGACAAACGCCGCCGTCAGCCTGATACGGGAATTCAGTTCCGCCAAGTTCAACAACACGGAACAGGTTTGCGATATTTGCCTGATCCTCCGTACTCAGATTAAAATGAACTGTTTCGCCATTGAGAGTAAGATCAACGCCGTTTACAATAGTTTCGTTGCAAGCAATCGAAATCTCCTTCAGCTTTGCCGCACGGACAATTGGTAAAGTGTCTTCGCCGCCGATGATCTCAACAGCATCGTCAAGTGTGATCCAGCCGTTCGCAACTGCTTTAAGTAAGCCATTCGCGCTAATGCACGGCGTAATGCCAGCCTGCCCATTCTGGTATAATTCTCTAAGCTTCTCTTTCATTGTTATCCCTCCAAAATCGTTTGAATCATTTCATTGATTGCGGACTGTTGATGGGATACAGCAGTTCCGCCGTCAATCTCTGATACAATAACGGTTTCTGCATTCTGGATTTCATCATGACCAATCAAACCATAGGTTGTTCCATCAAACACAACGCCAGTTGCATTCTCTTTCTTGGCAATGGCAAAATCGCCGCTGCTACCAATCTTCACATATGTAACAGTCTCGACCATACCAAGTTCTTTTCCATCTGAAACTTTAACAATACGATACATTTATTTGCCCTCCTTTACTCCAATCAGATTTGCAATATACCGTAGTACATCAATATCGGCATTATAAAAATCATGATTCCAAAGCCATGTATCGTCGCACTCTTGGCGACGGTATCTTTGACAAATAGAATCGTTTGCTACCTTTTCACAACGCTCATCGTGCTTTGTATCTTTTTTCTCAAGCGCCGTCTGGATACTGCTTGTGAGTTTACCTCTGAGCATTCCATTACCATCGTCATTTCTGGCAAAAAACTGGTGTGCATTTCTGGAAAATACACTGCAAATTTGCTTGCCATTGTAATAAATAACATTACCGACAGACTCGCATTCGCTCATAGCTGGAATATTCACACTATCGCAAACAGAAGTGTGCCTAAATCTTCTATGTACAATGTACTGCATCTTTTAATCTCTCCATTGCTCTGAAATTTTCTATGTTTTCTGCTGAAAAGCCATAGATAGCATAAAAGAGCCGCCGCAACCTCAACACTCGTTGATGATTTTGATAGCTCTCTAAATACGCAAGCATCCCATTTACAGAAGTCCATAAATCCTCGTAGGACATTTCTCCGTTTTGTACTTTCTCATAGAATGCTTTGATTTTGTGTCTGGTACGCTTGAAACTTCCTCGATTACCAGTCACAATAACACGACCGCTTTCCGTCAAGGTATATTTCGCCTTACAATAACGAAACGGCTTGGAGAGCGGGACAATTCTGGATTTTTCTTTACTGATGGTTAAATCTAATTCTGACGCTTTTTGAACAATGAGACGCATGATCTCCTTTGGATCTTGATTTGGAGGAACTATAATATAGTAGTCATCCATATAATGACCAGCGCATTTAATAGAGAGCTGGCATTTAATGTAGTTATCAAGCGGAGATGGGAAAGCAATCATTTCAGCCTGACTCGGCTCAACTCCAAGCGGCATACCTTTATCACCGGTGCTTGATGCAACAATATCATCACCAAGCTTGCACAAATCATAATCATGAATCAGCTTGTTATGACGGGCGTAGATAACACGGTGCGATGCACTTGGAAAGAATTGTTTGTAGTCTAAAAGAATTATGCTTCCATTTCTCCCATAGCGCTTAAAATGATAATGCAAATCCTCGCGCAAAAGTCTTTTAGAGAAATGAAAACCTTTGCCTGGGAGACTTGCTCCGTTATTCCAAATCATATCTGGCAGATATAAAGGCAAAAGGACTTTCTTTGTATAAACCTTGTGTATCTGTCTATCTTGAATGCGAGGTGCGTCAATTGGTCTTGTTTTACCGCGCTCAGAGATAACGAAATGGACATATGGGCATGGTTTCCACATTTTATCCAGTAATAGTTTTCTCCGTCGCGCCGTGCCGGAAAACAGGTGCATTTCAAATCTTTGTGCGCTGTTCTTCCAACGCACACCATTACAGCATTGCTTCCCTGCCTTGTATAAGTCGCCGTAGGAAAATACATCTGACATCGTTCCTACAGCAAGACTTCGTTCTTGTTTCTTGCGCCATCTCTCGGCTTTCCGTCGTTGGAATCTTGCCTCATGACGCTCTTTGCTTGTCATAAATAGTTATTCGCCTTTCGTACAGTTGTAATATAGAGTGCGCCTAAACTGCTTTGCCTTGACACATGAAATGAGATTAAGCACAATATCCTCCCACCATGCAAGAAGCGTCCGTGCAAAAGCATCAAAAGAGCGGTTCTGGGTTTTATCCACGGGAAACATTTCTCCTTTCGCAAAGGTCTCCTTCATCCTAAAAAGGACTACCGTATTTGACCATAACCTAAAAGGGTTGCGAAATCGGGGGCGAGGCCATTGGAATTCCTGGCGTTGTTGTTGTTCGCGTTGCCGTTCGTGTTCACATTGCAGAAGTTGTTGCTGTTGTTGTAGTACGGAGAACGCTCCCACCAATTCGCAGTGGACAGCGGGAATCCCCAAAGCCGACAGGTTTTACAGAAATGCACCCAATTTTATGATCTGGTAAGCAAAGCCCAACTATTGTGGGTAGTTATATCAACGGTCTTTGTCGCTCTTTAATGTATTTGTCAAAAGACCGTTTTCGGAATCAATCAGCTCACCAAGCGATTGTGCCATATTTTCAAGAATTTCTTTTGCTCTCGCCGGTTTAACTGGATTTCCATTTGATGTTGTGAAGCACCCTTCCGGATTCAGCATCATAATGTCGTAGCAATGAGACAGCTCAACATCCAAAGCCATCAATGCAGCTCTTGACTCTAAAAGGTGCTGCTTGCGCAATTCCTTTCTGGTGTGATCCGATGGGAAGATGCTGTTTGCTTTTTCTGCATTCACAAGGACTTCTGACGCGAGATGTGATACATCATTTGCCATCAATCTTGAAAATCTTGCAGAAAGTCGAGATAAGAAGTTGATCGTTTCCACATAAATCTTGTTTGCAGTATTCACAAACTCAGCTTTGCTTTCAGATCTATGTG
The DNA here is from genome assembly GCA_934668285.1 of uncultured Oscillospiraceae bacterium. Taxonomy (GTDB): domain Bacteria; phylum Bacillota; class Clostridia; order Oscillospirales; family Oscillospiraceae; genus JAZOXB01. The sequence goes on from CAKUNB010000063.1 coordinate 7,482, forward strand.
CTTTTAATACCGACATAAATAGAACTCCTTTTTTATATTTTGAAAAACAAAAAGAAACCCGCCCTCTTTCGAGGGCAGGATTCTCTTGATATGGGATTAGACGCGGAAAGCGGGGGCGAGGCCATAGGAAAGCCTGGCGTCGATGGGGTACGCGTCGCCGCTCGTGTACACAAGGCAGAAGGCGTTGCTGTAGTTGTAGTACGGAGAACGCTCCCACCAACTCGCAGCGGAAGAAGTAGAGTTATGGCGATACTTGATCTTAGAATTACCAGCCTTATAGTAATCGTACTGTTTCTGATAATTCTTTTCTGCACTATTTGCATAAGAGCGAGAGCCAAAGATCTCAAACTCCGCCAACAACGGCAGATAATCTACAGACTTTGTAACATACGAAGCAGTATCAGAACCGCCAGCAGTATTGTCCGTATAAATCGTCATCGGTTTCATAACCGCACGAAGCGCGGATGGCAATGCAGCCATTAGCGTGTTTGCAACAGGGCTTGTAGCACAAGTAGATGTTGCATCATTACCCTTACGACCAGAAGAAGCCGCGCTACCATATCCGCTTGGAGCAACATTCGTACTGCCAAGAACATCATAACGTAGATCGCATCCAGCCCATCCACCATAGTTATAGTTACCCCAATGGTTCATGTTGAAATACTTTGAACCATTCGTCGAATAACTATTGTAGTTGCCATCGGTGAGACACAAATCACTTCCGCCAGAAGCCGCAGACTTGAATCCGCCAAAGTCAATGGTGTTTGATGCGCCATTGTGAGCAAATCCAAGAATATATACATAGTAAGTAGCATTCACTGCCAATGTACCGACTGTACCATTGACTAAAACACCCTTACGATCACCGACGTCGAAATAGTCATCACCCTTACCGGCAGCGGAAATCTGAGCGATTTGTTCCCATGTGTATGTGTCAAGCGCATTACCCATTGGAGGCATAAACGACGCGATAACATCAACTGTCTTGTTAGAAGGGGCTGTGTAGTTCGTACCAGCACCGCAAGAAACAGTGATTGTAGTGTTACCTGTGGTCTGATTGACATGAGAAACCGTAGCGGTATTTCCGCTTAGACTAACAGTCGCAATAGAAGTATTGTTAGACTTAACCGACACCGTTCCGTCGTGATTACCACCAATCGTAAATGTGGTAGTCAAATTATCCTTATCGACCGTAACGCTTGTCTTGCTCACAGTCAACGTACCAGTCGCTTTGCCGATTTTCCACGAAACAGTCTTTGCTGTAGTTGTGCCGTCAGACCAGCAATAATCCGACTTTGGCGTAAATGTGGCATTGTAT
>CAKUNB010000064.1 GCA_934668285.1 uncultured Oscillospiraceae bacterium
AGGTTACGTTCAAGGTTCGTGCCGTCGATGATGTTCAGAATGGCATCCGGGCGCTCGCCGATCAGATAATTTCTGGCGACGACTTCTTCGAGCGTGTACGGGGACAGCGAATAGATACCGGGAAGGTCGGTGATGACGACACCGTCATGCTTCTTGAGCTTGCCTTCCTTCTTCTCAACGGTGACGCCCGGCCAGTTGCCGACGAACTGGTTGGAACCGGTCAGCGCGTTGAACAGCGTAGTTTTGCCGCTGTTGGGGTTACCCGCAAGGGCAATGCGAAGTTCCATATCAAAAATCCTCTCTTTCCGAAATTAGTTTTCGCTAACCACAAGCGATAAAATTAACGAATTACTCAACCTCGATCATTTCCGCATCCGCCTTGCGAAGGGAAAGCTCATAGCCGCGAACCGTGACCTCAACCGGGTCACCCAGCGGAGCCACCTTGCGAATGTAGACCTCGGTACCCTTGGTCAGTCCCATGTCCATAATGCGGCGCTTGACGGCGCCTTCACCGTGGAGCTTGACGACCTTGACCGTCTGACCGACCGCAGCCTGTCTGAGTGTTTTCATAAATCGTATCCTCCTTTTTTCTCATTTCGGATATGCGGCAGGGCCGTCATACCATAATTTTTCTTGACATTTCCTCGCTGATGGCAACGCGGGCTTCTTTCACATTCACGATCACGTTCCCGCCGAGGCGGTTGACGATCGTGACCGTTCCGCCAACCACGAAGCCGAGGTTTTCCAGATGCTTTTTGACCTCCGGCGTTCCGCCGATTCTCTGGATCGTATTGATTTCACCGATGTCTGCAAGATTCAACGGCATCATGCTCATCCCTCGCTTTATCTGTCAATTCGATGCCGATTAGTTGCTCCTAACCAGTCGGGCAAATCATCGGTTAGCTCTCGCTAACCCTGCTTCATAATACACACAGCCCCCGAATTTGTCAAGCGTTTTTTGGGGAAAAATTTGCCTGGGCTTATTTTCGTCGAGTTCTCCAAGCAGTTAGTGAAATCTAACTCCATTTTTTGGGCAACATGACGATGCTTGCCTCATTGCTCTCCTTTCGTTTCCTGCGGTGTGCAGGCCGCAAGAAAGTGCTGGACCGTTTCCGGCAGGCGCACGTCCTTCTTCCAGATGAGCATCGTCTGCGTTTCCAGCTCCGGCTCGTCGAGGACCCGGACGTTTAGGCCGGTGCAAAGACTCTGCATCGACTGCGGGAAGATCGCCGTCGCTAACCCCGCCCCGACCCAGAGCATTGCGTCGCGCGCATCATCGCAGACGCAGAATACTTCGGCCGACAGCCCTTGTCGCCGGAATGCGCCGAGAATCAGTTCCTCATAGCGCCGGTATAAGATCAGCGGGCAGCGCTGCAAATCGGCCAGCCGCGCACTTCCCTCCCCTGTCAGGTCGCTTCCCGGCGGCGAAGCGACGATCATCGGCTCGGTACAGAGCGTCCGGGATGCGACGTTTTCCAGCCGCAGCGGCGTTCGCGCGACGGAGATATCGATCATCCCGTCGAGCAGATATTGCAGCAGCGTAAAGCTCGCCGCGTCGCGCACCTCGAAGCTGACCTCCGGATAGCGGCGATGAAACGCGGTAATATAAGGCAGGATCGTCGGCACAGTGCTGGAGGTAATGCCCAGCCGCAGAATGTGCTTCTTTCCCGCCGCCGCGACCTCCTGCCGCGTCGAACCGGCGTAGTCCAACAGACGCGTGGCGCGTTCATACAGCAGCCGCCCCGCCTCCGTCAGAACCACTCCCCGGCTCGTTCGGTCGAAAAGGCGCACATTCAGCTCCTGCTCAAGCTGCCGCACCTGATAGCTCAGCGGCGGCTGCGAAATATTCATGCGCCGTGCTGCCTCATGAAAGCTGCCTAAATCCGCGATCCTGCAAAAATACTCCAACTGGCGCAGCTCCATCTTCCATTCCTCCGATACAAAAATAATATTGAAAAGATATAAAAACAATATTTTCTATATCGATGATACTGTATTATACTATTCCTGTCAAGAAAAAATCGAGGAGTTTGCTATGCGAAATCTGGCTGTTTACCTGAAAAAGTATCGAAAAGAGAGCATCATCGCTCCGTTCTTCAAGCTGCTGGAGGCGTTATTCGATCTGTTCGTCCCGCTGCTCGTCGCGCGAATGATCGACGCAGGCGGCACGGTGGACGGAACGCGCACCGTCTGGCTCAGCTTCGGCGGGCTGCTGCTGATGGCGGCAGTCGGCCTCGGCTGCTCCGTGATCGCGCAGTACTTTGCCGCAAAGGCCAGCACCGGCTTCGGCGGCGCACTGCGGCAGGCGATGTTTGACCATATCCAGTCCTTCTCCTATACGGAGCTGGACCGCCTCGGCACCAGCACGCTCATCACCCGCCTGTCCGACGACGTGAATCAGGTGCAGACCGGCCTGAACATGGGTCTGCGGCTGCTGCTGCGCAGCCCGTTCATCGTGCTGGGGGCAATGGTTATGGCCTTTACCATCGACGTGCGCTGCGCGCTGATCTTCGCGGTCGCCATCCCCATTCTGTTCGGCGTGGTGTATCTTATCATGCAGATCAGCATCCCGCTGTTCAGCAAAGCGCAGGCCGGACTCGACCGCGTAACGGCAGCAACGCGGGAAAACCTGACCGGTGTGCGCGTCATCCGTGCCTTCTGCCGCGAGGAGCAGTCCGCCGCCGAATTTGAGCGCGACAACCGGGCGCTGACGAGGCTGAACCGGTTCGTCGGGCGCATCTCCGCGCTGATGAATCCGCTGACGTACGTTCTTATCAACATCGCAGCGGTCGTCCTCATCCGTGAGGCGGGCGTTCGCGTGAACCTCGGTCGGCTCCAACAGGGCGAGGTCGTGGCGCTCTATAATTATATGCTGCAAATCACGGTCGAGCTGATCAAGCTGGCCTCGCTCATCATCACGCTGAACAAATCCGTCGCCTGCGCCAAGCGGGCCGCCGCCATCTTGCAGGTCGAGCCGAGCATGACCTATCCAGAGGCCGGAGCGCAGGGCCAATCCGATGCCCCCGCCGTTGAATTCCGCAATGTCAGCTTCACCTACGCGGGCGCGGGCGCACCGAGTCTGAGCAATATCAGCTTCTCCGCCGCCTCCGGCCAGACCGTCGGCATCATCGGCGGCACGGGCAGCGGCAAGACCACGCTGGTAAATCTCATCTCCCGCGCCTACGACGCAAGCGAGGGCAAGGTGCTGCTCTCCGGCACGCCCATCGGCGATTACGCAAAGCAGGCGCTGTGCGACCGCATCGGTGTTGTGCCGCAGCGGGCCGTCCTGTTCCGCGGCACCATCCGCGATAACCTCCGCTGGGGCAATGAAAACGCATCGGACGACGCGCTCTGGCACGCGTTGGAGCTTTCGCAGGCCAAGACAGTCGTCGAGGACAAGCCGGGCAGGCTGGACTTCGAGGTCGAGCAGGGCGGTAAAAACCTCTCCGGCGGCCAGCGCCAGCGGCTGACCATCGCCCGCGCCCTCGTCAAGCAGCCGGAGCTGCTGATTCTGGACGACAGCTCCAGCGCGCTGGACTACGCCACAGACGCCGCCCTCCGCCGCGCAATCCGTTCGCTGAACGGCACGACGACGACCTTCCTCGTTTCGCAGCGCATCGCCTGTGTCCGCCAGTCCGACCGGATTCTGGTCCTTGACAACGGTATGCTCGCCGGCTGCGGCACGCACGACGAGCTGATGTGCTCCTGCGAGGTCTATCAGGAGATCTACTATTCCCAGTTCCCCGAAGAACGGCCCACGGCCGGAAAGGAGGCGTAAGCGATGAAAACAGACAAATTAAAGCAAAACGGCGCCGCGCTGCGCCGTCTGATGCCGTACATTGGGCGGCATTGGCTGCTCCTTGCGCTGAGCATCCTGCTGTCCGCCGTTTCCGTGATTCTTCAGCTCTACGTCCCGATTCTGTTCGGCGAGGCCATTGACCGCATTGTGGCCGCCGGACGCGTGGATTTTGCCGAAATGGGGCGCTACCTGGTCCGAATTCTGATTCTCGCCTCCGCCTCCGGCATTTTTACGTGGCTGATGAGCCTGATGAACAACCGGCTGACCTACGGGGTCGTGCAGGAGCTGCGCTCGGAGGCGATGGCGCATCTGCAAAAGCTGCCGCTGTCCTACCTCGACACGCACAGCACCGGCGACATTCTCAGCCGCATCGTCACGGACATCGACGTGCTGTCCGACGGCCTGCTGCTCGGCTTTTCGCAGCTCTTTTCCGGCGTTGTGACGATTCTTGTCACACTGATTTTCATGTTCCGCACGAATCTGCTCATCTCGCTGCTCGTCGTACTGCTGACACCGCTGAGCTTCCTCGTTGCGCGGTTCATCTCCTCGCGGTCGTATAAAATGTTCCGCCGTCAGAGCGAGCTGCGCGGCCAGCAGACGGCGCTCATCGACGAGCTGATCGGCAATCAGAAGGTCGTCAAGGCCTTCGGCTATGAGCAGCGGGCAGAAACGCGCTTCGCAGCGATCAACGAGGACCTTGTACAGTGCAGTAAGCAGGCAATCTTCTACAGCAGTCTGACCAATCCCTCCACACGCTTCGTCAACAGCCTGATCTACGCCGGTGTGGCGCTGGCAGGCGTGCTGATGATCCCCGGTTCGCTGACGGTCGGCGGGCTTTCCGTGCTGCTGTCCTACGCCAACCAGTATATGAAGCCCTTTAACGACATCAGCGCCGTGGTCACCGAGCTGCAAAACGCACTGGCCTGCGCCTCGCGCATATTCAGCCTGCTCGACGAGCCGGAGCAGTCGCCCGACGCGGACGGCACGCTGGAAAATGTCAAGGGCTGCGTCGAGCTGGAAAACGTTTCGTTCCGCTACGTCCCGGACCGTCCGCTGATCGAGCAGCTCGATCTCACCGCGCAGCCCGGTATGCGCATCGCCATCGTCGGCCCGACCGGCTGCGGCAAAACGACGCTCATTAACCTTCTGATGCGCTTTTACGACATTAACGGCGGCAGTATCCGCATCGACGGCGTGCCGATCGATCAGCTATCGCGCCACGCCCTGCGCAGCAGCTTCGGCATGGTCCTACAGGACACGTGGATCAAAAACGACACCGTGCGGGAAAATATCCGCTTCGGCAAGCCCGACGCGACCGATGAAGAAGTCATTCAGGCGGCCAAGCGCTCGCACTGCTGGAGCTTCATTCGCCGCCTGCCGCACGGGCTGGACACCGTTCTCTCCGAGGACAGTCTCAGTCAGGGGCAGAAGCAGCTGCTTTGCATCGCCCGCGTCATGCTCTGCCTCCCACCGATGCTGATTCTCGACGAGGCTACCTCCAGCATCGACACGCGTACAGAATTGCAGATTCAGTCGGCATTCGACACGCTGATGCAGGGCCGAACGAGCTTCATCGTCGCCCACCGCCTGTCCACTATCCGCGACGCGTCGCAGATTCTCGTCATGCGCGACGGCAAAATCGTCGAGCAAGGCACGCACACTGAGCTTCTGGCAAAGGGCGGCTTCTACAGCACGCTCTATTACAGCCAATTCCAACAGGTGCAATAATAAAGTTGCCCGTTTCCGAAACCGGAAACGGGCAGTTTCAGATTGTCAAAGAAGTCCGATTTTGTCATTGCGAGGCCGCTTGCGGCCGTGGCAATCTCGCAGAATTGTTTTGATATTTTGGAAGATTTCGGCAAATTCGGAACTGCCTGTATGAGATTGCCACGTCGCTTCGCTCCTCGCAATGACACGAACGGTAGTTTTTTGACACACTCAAGTTGCCCGTTTCCGAAACCGGAAACGGGCAGTTTTTCATCCATTATTCATCGCAACAATGCAGGCATCGAGAACTTGACGGACGACGGGAGTACAAGCGGAGCTGCCGCTCTCGCCGCCCTCAAGGACGACGACGAAGGCCAGCGGGTAATCCTCGCTCTGCGTAAAGCCCGCAAAGAGCGCGTTGGCCGCCTGACCCTCGCCGCGCTCGGCAGTACCGGACTTTGCGCCCGCATAGAGGCCGCTGAAATACCACTCGCCGTAGTTATTGACGACGGCATAGTGCATCATTTCGGCAAGCTCCTGCGCCGTTTCCTGCTCCAGCACGCGGTCGAGCTGCTGCGTCTTGGCGGTGTATTTCTCCTTGCCGTCAAACGTGATCTCGCTGACCAGATACGGGCTTGCCGCCTGGCCGCCGTTGGCAATCGCGCCCATGTAGGTCATGTACTGGCAGGGATTGATCTGGTCGGTATACTGGCCGACGCCCGCCCAGCCGACCTCGTAGTCAGACTTGGTGTCGAGCTTGAAATTGCCGCGCTTGGTGTCCAGTCCGTCAAAGGCGAGGCTTTCGGTAATGCCGATGCGCTCGGCGTACTTCGTCAGCGTCGCCGCCCCCAGCTCCGCCGCCGTCTGCGCAAAGACGACGTTACAGGACTGGCTGAGCGCCTGCTCAAAGGTCAGCTCGCCGTGCACTGCATTGCAGACGACTGTCTCGCCGTCGATCTCGCAGCTGCCCTCGCAGTAGAAGCGCCGCTGGGCAATATCGTCGATATTCTCCAGCGCCGCGGCCGCTGTTACCAGCTTGAAGGTGGAGCCGGGCGCATAGGCGGCGTGGAGAAAGCGGTTGATGTACACGCCGTCGTAATCGTCCGGATGCTCGTCCATCCACGAATAGCTCGGCGGATCGGCGGGGTCAAAGCTCGGCGTGGACACCATGCACAGAATCTCGCCGGTGCGGTAATTGTAAACGCCGGCCGTTCCCTTGTAGCCCTGCATGGCATTGAGCGCCGCCTTCTGCGCCTCCGCGCTGAGCGTCAGTCGCATCTGGCCGCTGCCGTCCGCGCCGTGGTAGGTGCCGTTAATGAGGTCGAAGCCGACCATCTTGTCGCCGTACTCCTGCATGAGCGCGGGAGTGATGTTGCCGTCGTTATCGCCAAGCAGATGCAGCATGGCACGGCGGAGCGTTTCGCTGTCGGCATAAGACCTGCCGCTGCGCGAGTCGAGCAGGAGCGTTCCCCCGCGGTCGACAATCGTGCCGCAGTCCATCACGCCGCTGCTGGAATACACATGCGGGCTGCTCTGGAAGGTCACCCAGTCCGAGGCGTTGACCGCATAGCGGGCGGAAATCACCAGCAGGCCGAAAATCAGTGCAAAGCCGAGAATCATCGTAAACCACGCGCGTTTTGCCAGCTTATTCATCCTCGTCCACCTCCTCCGGCTGCACGGTCTTTACAGCGATGCTCGCATTCTGCCGGGTGTCTGCCGCCTTGATAAACGCCAGCAGTCCCCACGAGGACAGCATGCTTGAGCCGCCGTTGGACAAGAACGGGAAGGTCACGCCGGTCAGCGGCAGCAAATCCATCGTGCCGAACACATTGAGGATCGTCTGCGTCATGAAAATCGCGGCGGCGGCGCACGCGCCGATGGTATAAAAGCTGCTGCGCCCGACCGCGCAGGAGCGGAGGACGAAGGCGCCCAGCACCACAATCGCGCACACGAGCACCATCGCAATCAGCAGACCCCATTCCTCGCCGACAAAGGCAAAGACAAGGTCAGTGTCCGCCGCGGCGACGTATTTCAGCCAGCCGTTGCCCGCGCCAAGCCCCAGCAGACCGCCGGAGGCAATGCACATCATCGCGCGCGTCTGCTGATAGCCGAGGCTGTCGTTCGGGTGCTCCCAGACATGCCCCCAGCCGGAAAAGCGGCGCAGGATATAGGGCTTGAGCGACGCGGCGACCGCGCCGGCAAAGCCCGTGGCCGTGCAGGCAAGGCCAATCGTCGCAACGCTGCCGGAGCGGAGATAGGCAATGACGAGGAAGGCGACAAAGAAGATCAGCGCCGTGCCGAAATCGCTCATCAGCGCCAAGAATCCGCAGACGATCACGGAGTAAATGATAAACGTAATGATATTGCGCTTGCTGACAATGCGGTCCATCGTCGAAGCACCGACATAGAGAAAGCAGACCTTCACCAGCTCCGACGGCTGGAAGGAGAACGCGCCGAGGTCGATCCAGTTCTTCGCACCGTAGGTCTCGCGGCCAAAGACGAGGTTTACCGCAAGGAGGCCAATACCGGCCACGGCGGCAAGATACCGGAAAAATTTCGCGCGATTCAGGTCGCGGAGCGACCACGAGATCAGCAGATAGATCACAATGCCGCCCGCGATACAGATCACCTGTTTCATCAGCGACGAGGGCGCGGACGAGGCAATGACCGCAAGCCCCATCGTCGTCAGGAAGAAGGCCAGCGTTTCCACGTCAAAGCTGCTGCGCCGCAGCATGCGCAGCAGGCAGTACAGCAGCCACTGCAGCCCGATCAGCACGCCGAAGCTCAGCACAATCGAGGCCGCGTTTTCGGCCTTGCAGCTCGTCAGAAGCTGAAAAATCGTGAAAATTTGGAACACTGTCAGCAGCAGCAGCGTCAGGCCCGGCAGAGAGACCTCGCTCGGGCGGGTGCGGAGGTACTGCTGCTCCTCCAGCTCCTCCACCGTCGTCGGCGCGAGCATAACCTCAACGCCGCCGAGCGAAATCACGTCGCCGTAGTTGACCGCGCTGACCGCCGTCTGCTTACCGTTGACGGAAACCGAGCCGCGTGAGCCGATTTCCGTGATCGACCAACTGCCGTCGTCGTAGCGCGTCAGAAC
>CAKUNB010000065.1 GCA_934668285.1 uncultured Oscillospiraceae bacterium
GACCTTTGCAACTTCAAGTTTCTTGTGGTGGAAAAGATCCTGCAGGCGCTGTACATTTTCTCCACTGCCTTTGTGATCCTATTTGGTGTGCTGCAGCTGTTTAACGTCCAGGAAAATTGGGCGGGCGGTCACACATGGATGGGTGGCATCGGGCTGCTGTACATTATCCTTGGCCCCATTATCGTCCGTCTTACTTATGAAATGATGATGATGGTCATTCTGCTGGTGAAGAATGTTATCTCCATCAACCACAAGCTCGCCAGCCAGTCCGGCAGTGCGGGCGGGGATGTGTTCGGCGTTCCCGATATGCAGGAGCTGAAGGACGCTGCCCGGCAGCGTAAGGCAGCGGCACAGGCCGCAGTAGGCCGCGCGGTAGCGCGCCTGCTGTTCCTCGGAGAGCCTGTCCCTTCGCGGGAGCACATAGCCGAACATTGCCGCTCACCTGACCCTTCCGGTGATGGTTTGGCGGGGCGGGTGGGCCTTGACACGGCGGTTATAGGCAAAGGCGGGCAGCAGACCCAGCACAAAGCAGGTGCCTCCGATCAGGCCGGCCGGCCAGCCCAGCGCCGCCGCCGCGAGATAGCCCGCAACGAACAGCGCAAGCGGCAGCAGGTAGACCAGCGCCGCTGCGGACAGGACGGTTTTGCTCTCCGATTCGACGTAGACGAGCTCTCCGGCCTGCGCGCCGATGGGATTCTCGGCGCGGATGCGGAGCGTCTGCCCGACCGCGCCGCAGCCGCCGCACTTGTGGCAGTCGCCGCTGCAGGCGCTTTGCCGCCGGATGAGCAGCGTGGCTGTGCCGTCGGGCTGCACGGATTCAACGGTTGCTTTCTGCTGCATCGGCTCAGCTTGCGTCGACGACCTGCACGGTGTACGGCTCGTTGATGACCCCGGCCTTGGAGCCTTCAGGCAGCTTCACCGTCAGTGTGACGGTCTTGGTCGTCGCGTCGTAGCCGCCGGTCATGTCGGCGGAGACGCGGAGATTGGCGGCGGTGATGGTATTGACCTCGGAGGCCTTGCCGCGCACGGAGATCACCACGCTCTGCTCGGCGAAGTCCAGCGCGCCGGTATCGTTCAGGCGGTTAATATCCGCGCAGGGGACGGTAATGCGCTTGGTCATCAGGCCGTTAAAGCGGAGCCGGACCTTTACGTTCGTATCCGAGCCGCGGATGGTCACACCGGCGGGCAGCTCGGGGGTGATATCCCACGTCTGGCTCTCGGTGGTCTTGGCCAGATCGATGGTCATGATCTCAAGATAATCAAGTGATTTCAGCGCTTCCTCGCTGCCGGTGACGGCGATGGTCTTCGGCTCGATGGTGCAGTTCACATCGCTCTCCGTCGCGCCGCCGCCGTCGATGAGCTTCACGCGCAGCTCGACTTGCTTATACCGCAGGATGGGAACGGTCAGGTGCACCGTCTCGGACGAGGCCGTAACGTTCGCGCTCAGCGTCAGCGCATTGCCGTCGGCATCGACGAAGGTATAAGGATAGTCCGCGTCGATATCCGCGCTCACTCCCTCGAGGTTGACCTGCGCGACGGCGTGGTCGATGAGGCTGACCTCCTCGGCGGGGCCGCTGACGGAGAGGGTCGACGCCGATTCGGTGTCGCGGATATAGCCGTCGGCCAGCGTGCCGATTTACTCCACCGTGACGGGGAGGCCGGTGCGCTCGCGGTATTCACTTACCTTCACCGTGATGCGGCTGGAATTCGTGTCGACCAGCTTGATATCGCCCGAGGCGACCGTCGAGGGCGGCTCAAGCGTCCAGCTCAGGTCGTATTCGCCCGGCGCGTCGATGTTGCTGACATCCGCGATGGCCTCGAGAGAGCTGCTGCTCAGCTCCTTGAGGTCGGAGCGGCGGCCGGAAACGGAAACGTTCACATACTGCTCGCTGCCCTCGGTGAGCATCAGGTTTTTGCTTTGCAGGTCAATCAGACCAACCAGACGCACACGGACGCCCTTGATATCCGCGCGGCCGTCTGGGTTGACGACCGTAACGGCATAGACCCACAGGCCGATGGACACCAGCAGCGCCAGCAAAAAGGCCAGAATCTTATGTTTCTGCATCGTTGTTCTCCTTTTGCTTCCACTTGCGAAGCAGCAGCTTCAGCGGGTTGCGGGTTTTGGTCTCCTCCTGCGGGGCAAGCTCGTTTTCCAGCAGCTTTTCCAGTGTTTTGGGGGCAAGATGGCGCTTGAGCATGCCGCCGATGGCGACGGAGATCGTGCCGGTCTCCTCCGAGACGATCACGACCACGGCGTCGGAAACCTCGCTCATGCCGATACCGGCGCGGTGGCGAGTGCCGAGGTCGCTGCTGATGTTGCGGTTCTGCGTCAGCGGCAGAACGCAGCCCGCCGCCGCGATGCGCTCGTTGCGGATAATGACCGCGCCGTCGTGCAGTGCCGCCTTCGTGAAGAAAATGTTGCGCAACAGCTCGCTGGATACCCGCGCGTCGACCACCGTGCCGCTCTTCTGCCAGTCGATCAGGGAAGTGGAGCGCTCAAAGACGATCAGCACGCCCGTGCGCTCGCGGGACATCGTCTCGCAGGCCGAAACGGTCTGCTCGATCACGCGGTCGATATCGCGCTTCTCCTCCTTGGTCGAAAGGATCTCGCGCAGGCTCTTGGCGCCCAGCTTTTCCAGCATCCGGCGAATCTCCGGCTGAAAGACCACGACCAGCACAATCAGACCGATTTCCAGAATTTTATCCAGAAGATAGTTCATCAGATACATGTTAAGAATCTGCGTGACCAGCGTCAGCGCCAGAATGATGAGCACGCTCTTGGCAATACGGGACGCGCCCGTCGTCTGGATCATGATGATGATCGCGTAGATTACCAGTGCGACCAGTAAAATGTCAACAACGTCCATCAGCCGGATCGTCGGCAGCATGGAGAAAAAGTCTCGGAAGTATTCAATAATTGTATCCATAAGCAAAAACCCCGCGTGTTGCCGCGCACAAGTGGTATAGTTATTCGTCTAATTATATCCGATTTTTTTCTCAATAGCAAGTGGCAAAGCTCGGGGCGTCTCTATTTTTTTGAAAACATTCTGTTACAAATTGCAGCAAAGCGCATGACCTCCGCCGGTGTATTGAAGGCCGAAAAGCTGACGCGGAGGGTGCCGCAGCCGAGCGTTCCGGCACTCCGGTGGGCGCGCGGGGCGCAGTGCAGGCCCGCGCGGACGGCGATGCCCTCGGCGGCGAGGCGCTGCGCCGCCTCCTCGCAGTCCATGCCCGCCGTGCGGAAGGAGACGACGCCGCTCTGCGGGCGGCCGAAATAGCCGTGCAGCGCGGGAATGTCCGCCGTTTTTTCTCGAAGGAGGCGGGTCAGTGCCTCCTCGCGGTGCAGGATACGGGCGGGCGTCGTTTTCTGCACAAAGCGCAGGCCCTCCAGCAGGCCCGCGATGCCGCAGACGTTGTGCGTGCCCGCCTCCAGCCGGTCGGGCAGGAAATCGGGCATGGTCATCAGCTCGGAATTGCTGCCCGTGCCGCCCTCGAGCAGCGGCTCGCCCACCTGCGCACACAGCAGCAGGCCCGTGCCCTGCGGGCCGTAGAGGCCCTTGTGCCCCGGCATGGCGATAAAGGCCGCTCCGGTCTTTTCCAGCGAAACGGGCAGCGTGCCCGCCGACTGCGACGCGTCGACGATCAGCGGGACACCGTGCATCCGGCAGAGCGCCGCAATGTCCGCCAGCGGCAGGATATAGCCGAACACGTTGGAAACATGCGTGCAGACCACGGCGGACGGGAGCAGCGCGAGCGCCTGCGCCAGCTCCTCAAGCAGGCGGTCGGGACGGAACAGCGCCGTCCCGACGACCGTCAGCTCCGCGCCGAGCGTGTGGAGCGGGCGCATGACCGCGTTGTGCTCAAAGCCGCTGACGATCACGCGGCTGCCGGGCTTTACCAACGTTTTGATCGCCAGATTCAGGCCATGCGTCGCGTTCATGGTGAACACCACCTGCTCCGGCGCGGCGTCGAACAGCTCCGCCGCCAGCGTGCGGCAGGCAAAGACCGTCTGCGCCGCCCGCTCGGCTGCCGGATGGCCGCCCCGCCCGACGCTGGCGTGGGTGCTGACGGCGCGGCGGACGGCCTCGGCAACGGACGGCGGCTTTTGCAGCGTGGTGGCGGCGCTGTCAAAGTAGATCATGGCTGTACCTCCCGCCACTGCCCGTTTTCTCTGCGGTAGACGCGGCGGTAGGGTATTCCCGCGCGGTCAAGCTCCGCCCTGACGTGCGAGGCGATCCGCCCCGCCACGCGTAGACTGTAGCCGCAGCCCTGCTGACGCAGCTCCATCGGCGTGCGCACCGCCGCTGCGGTCAGTCCGCCTTTTTGCAGGAGCTGCCGTCCCTGCATTGCCGCCGTTACCGACCGGAAGGTGAAGTAATAGTCATTCATGGAAGCACCCCCTCCCCATCCAGCGTATGTGCCGGAGACGGATTGTGACACATTCCGCAGGGAAAATTTTATAACTTAATAAAAACTTAATGACTTTTCGGTTATATTTTTAATATTTTCCGGCTATGATGTAGCTGTAAACGTTGAGTTTTCTTTTTCATTTTCCCCTCTTTTCTTTTTAGGATTTCGCAGACAAGTCAGCCGCTTGTCTGCGACTTTCTTTCGTTTGGGGGAACCTCTGACGCGCTCGGTTGCGGCGGGCGACGGAGCACGTCAGAGGCTTCCCATGGTTTGTCATATATAGGAAACGGATTGCGTGTCGCTTCGCTCCTCACAATGACAGGGGAGGGGGAATCCTTCAATAATGCGGGGATTTTCGTGAAAAATGTGGAAAATCTGCTTGACAAATTGGGGTTGGGTCTGTAAAATAGAATGGCCTGCAAATGCGGGCAATCCTTGCCGCCGACGCGATCGGCGGCCAAAAGTCCAAAAGGAGGTGCAAACAACAATGGCTAAGATTTCCGGCAAGTATGAGATCGTCTATATCATCGACCCCGCGAAGGGTGAAGAGGGTATCGCCGCTCTCGTGGAAAAGTTCAAGGCGATGGTTGAGGCAGAAGGTACCCTTACCGGTATCGAGGAATGGGGCAAGCGCCGGCTGGCGTATCCCATCAACGACCTGCCCGAAGGCTACTATGTCCTGATGAACTGCGAATGCAAGCCCGAGCTCCCCGCTGAGCTGGACCGTGTGTTCAAGATCACGGACGGCATCCTTCGCTCCATCATCGTCGCCGTCGAAGAGTAAGGAGGCTCCTTCATGCTGAACCATATCGTTCTCATGGGCCGTCTTACCCGTGACCCCGAGCTGCGCCGGACGGGTTCCGGTATCGCCGTGGCCACGTTCGCCCTCGCCGTTGACCGAGACTTTAACAGTCAGTCCGGCGAGCGGGAAACGGATTTCATCGACATCGTCGCTTGGCGCAGTACCGCTGAGTTCGTCAGCAAGTATTTCACCAAGGGCCGCATGGCGGTGGTCTCCGGTCGGCTCCAGATCAGAGGCTGGACCGACAAAGACGGAAATAAGCGCCGCACCGCTGAGGTCGTTGCCGATAATGTCTATTTCGGCGACTCCAAGCGCGACAGCGGCGACAACGGCAGCTACTCCGCTCCGGCTTACGGCAGCGCCCCTGCGTATGGCAATGCGCCTGCGTACGGCAACGCCGCGCCCACCGGCGGCTATGGCGCTGCGGCCCCCGCGGCTCCCGCGCCCGCGTCCGACTTCTCGATGATCGAGGATGACGACAGCCAGCTCCCGTTCTGATTTTCCGTAGCTGAGCTTTTTCACCAGAGTATTGAAGAAGGAGGATTTCATCAATGGCTATGAACGATAAGGCTCGTCCGCGCAAGCGCAAGAAGGTTTGTAACTTCTGCGTCGACAAGGCTACGAGCATTGACTTCAAGGATTCCGCGAAGCTCCGCCGTTATACGTCCGAGCGCGGAAAGATCCTGCCCCGCCGCACGACCGGTACCTGCGCCGAGCATCAGCGCCAGCTGACCATCGCCATCAAGCGCGCCCGTCAGATCGCCCTGCTGCCCTACGTCGCAGACTGATCCAAATCAAAACAGAACCGCCCCGCGAGAAAACTTCTCGCGGGGCGGGTTTTTGTTTGTCAACGGACAGGAGCCGTCCGTGCGTCGCAGGCGCAGTAGTAAAATCGAAGGTGCCTGCACGGGCCGATGGAGGCATCGGCCCCTACGCATAAGGGGACTGCGTTCAAGTGAGGGATTGCAGGTAGCGGACGGTGTTTTGGGCTTCTTGGGGGATGGGGAGGTAGAATTCTGCGGCGCTACTGTCGGTGCGGGGTGGGGTGACCCAGAGGCCGTAGAGGCTGTCCTTGTCCGCAAAGGCGCGGAGATTCCCCTCCTGCGCGTCACGCACGATCGCCTCGCTGAGGGCGCGAATCTCGTCGGTATTGAGCGCGCGGCTGTCGATTTCCTTGCCGCTGAGCATCACGGCGGCGGAATTTTCAATGTGCAGGCCCGCAAAATAGGCCGTGTTGAGGTCGGGACGGCTGCTCAGAGCTTGCAGCTGCTGCCGTGCCGCGCTGTCGATGTCATACCCGCTAAAGTTATAGGTGCGCTCAAGGGTCGAGCCGTCCCGCAGGCGGTAGGTCAGGCGCAGGCGCTGCGCATAGGGACGGGTGCTGTCCACCGCACCGGCCTTGAAGGCAGCGATCAGAGCGCCGTGAATCTCGCGCATCGCGTCGATATCCTCCGGCGAAGTCAGGGTGATGGAGCCGCTATAATAGTCCTCGGCGTACTCAAGGGAGGCGATCTCCTCCGTCTCCGGCACGCGCCGGACGACGCCAAACACGTCAAACCGGACGGCGCTCAGCCCCAGCACGACGGCAAGCGCAAAGCACCCAAAACCAAGCCACGCCCGCCCGCGGAAGACGCGGGCGCTCCGTTTGAGCATCATCTCCGCGCCGAAGTAGCCGAAAAAGCCGCCGAGGAGCAGGAAAATCAGCGTCGGAAGGATGCGGCGGTTGAGGTACACCGTGCCGTAGGTGACACCGGCGGCCAGAAGGCCGATGCACAGCGCGCCCGCCAGCGCCAGCGCGTATTTGAACACCGGCCGCAGGAACGGGAAGGCCACGGCCTCGCCGCAGTTTTCCAGCTGGCGCTTACGGTAGAGCAGCCACGCGAGCGCGAGCATCAGCACGCCGCCAAGCGCAATAGCGCCGAGGTAGAGCCAGATCATCCGTTCCGTCGCGTCCCCGCCGAACAGGACGCGCTCCGTCAGCAGCACCACCGGCGAGAGGTACTCGGCAAAGCCGAGCGTCAGGGTGCAGCCGTAGAGCAGCGGCTCGAGCAGCAGCTCCAGCAGGAACGTCAGTAGCACCGCCGCAAAATTCAGAATGCAGTAGCGCAGGACGGCGTTGACCAGCTTGCCCGCCGTGTGCATGCACAGGACGGCGAGGCCGAAGAGGAACAGGTATTCCAGCGTGACGACCGCGTAGCCCTTTGCCAGCGCGGCCAGCGCCGCCCAGCCGTAGGCAGGGAGCAGCACCAGCGCGTTGAGGAGCGTCAGCGCCAGCCACGGCGCGAGCGAAAACAGCAGGCCGCTGACCAGATTCGTGCGGAACAGGACGCCGCGCGTGACAGGGAAGGCGTGGAGCATGTAGGCGCTGCGCGTTTTGTTCAGGTAGCCGAAGCAGAAGCCCGCGCTGAGGATTGCATAAGACAGCTGCGTCCACAGGCCCGCGCTCAGATAGTACTGCGTAATGCGCGGGGAATCGGCCAGCGCGGCGGAATCCGTATAGGCATTGAGGGCGCGCAGCGCGTTGAGCGGCAGGAAAACCGTCAGCAGCAGCGCCACCGAGTAAAACGTCCACAGCGGCCAGCAGCGCGTGAGATTCTTGCGCAGCAGCGCGGGATTACAGAAGGATGTTTTTGACGTCATAGTCTGCACCTCCCAGCTCGTAAACGAAGATTTCCTCCAGCGTCAGCGGTACGAGATCGAAGAAGATCGGACTGACGGAGTTGAGCGTCGCGTTGATCTCGTCCTGACCGCCGCGCAGGATCAGGGTCTGGATTTTGCCGCTGCTGCTGTGGTGCAGCACGTCAAGCGGCGCGGGGACGTCGGTTCCCTCGCGGAAAACGACCTGTGCTTTGACAATGTTGCCCTGCAGCTCCGAGAGGCTGCGCTCGAGCAGGAGCTGCCCGTGGTGCAGGATGCCAACATGGTCGCACACGTCCTCCAGCTCGCGCAGGTTGTGCGAGGACACCAGCACCGTCGTGCCGCGCTCGGCAACGTCCTGCAGAATCAGGCTCCACACCTGCCGCCGCATGACGGGGTCAAGGCCGTCGACCGGCTCGTCGAGCACCAGCACGTCCGGCCGCGTGCAGATGGAGAGCAAAAACGCCGCCTGCTTCTGCATGCCCTTGGAAAAGCGCCGGATGGGCAGCCGGTCGTCGAGCACGAAGGCCTTGCGGACGCGGGCATAGCGGCTTTGGTCGAAGGTGGGGTACAGGCCGGCATACAGCCGCACCATGTCCCGCAGATTAGAGGAGTTGTAGTAAAAAATATCGTCGGGGATGAAGGAAAGGCGGGCCTTGACGGCGATGTTTTCATAAACCGGTTGCCCGTCGATGGTGATCGAGCCGCCGTCGGGGCGGAACACGCCGGTCAGCAGGCGCAGAAGGGTGGATT
>CAKUNB010000066.1 GCA_934668285.1 uncultured Oscillospiraceae bacterium
AATCTGTTCTCCGATGCGCAGCCGGACAGTCCGGATAAGGACTTCCTTGACTGTCTGAATCCCGATTCGCTGGCCGTCCTGCAGGGCTGCAAGGTCGAATCCGCGCTGGTGGACGATGCCCGCCGCTACGATGCCGAGGGCGAGGGCCGCACCGCGCACACCGCGCCGTCGTACCAGTTCATGCGCGTCGGCTACTTCTGCATGGACAGCAAGGACTGCACAGCGGACCATCTCGTCTTCAACCGCTCCGTCAGCCTGAAGGACAGCTACAAGCCCGCACAGTAAAACACGCCGCCCCGCCGCTTTGCAAAGCGGCGGGGTGTTAAATCTCTCCGATTGACGGCAATCGGATTCTATGGTATAGTGAAATAGATTTTACAGAGGGGGAGATGTCTCATGTCCGATTATTCCGCAGTCGAGCGCCGCATGGCTGACGAGCTGCCGCAGGCCCCGGCCTACCGCGCCTTAACGCGCGTGTTTGCCTCCAAAGTGATGCTGCTGTCGCTCTGCGTCGCCGTTCTCAGCACGCTCGTTTCCGGTGTGAACGTTTTTGTTTCCATGTATGAGCTTTTCCCGCTCTACCAGCAGTCGCTCTATCAGAGTGCGAATATCACCAATCCCGCTGCGTATGAATCGCTGTTCAAGGGGATTTACTACGGCGTTTTCATTTTTGCGATGCTTCTCTCCGCCGGGATCGCCCTGCTGCAGTTTCTCCCGCAGGCGCTGCTGATCTCCCGCGCCCGCCGCGGCCGGCTTCTCGGCAGGAAGCCCTTCACCGTCCTGCGCACCTATTGTCTGGTTATTCTGGTGCTTACCACGGTCAATCTGGTACTCTCGCTGATCATGTACGCGGCAATCGACGCCAACGGGCTGGCACTTCTGACGCTCGCCCTCTCCGTCGCCTGCTATGGTGCGCTCGTGCGCTACCTCGGCATGCAGCGCGAGATCGCCATGTGGGGAATCGCAAGCAAGTCCGTTCCCTACAAGCCGGCCGCCTTTTTGCTTGCCGTTCAGGTTCTCCCCTCCCTTGCGACGCTTCTGCTCACCGTACTGCAATATGTGAATCCGGACTACTTCAAGCTCTACGCCTATTCCAGCGCAACAGCAGCGGAATTCCTGCTTCAGCTTGTCGCCAGCCTCCTCGCCATTTTCTCCACGCTGCTCTATACCCTCACCATTCTCCGCGCCGAGAAGGCGGCTGCCGCTCCCGCAGCGCCGGAGCAGCCCGAGCTTCCCTGATTTCAAACCGGCCTCCGGCAGCTGTGCCGGAGGCCGGTTTTCCATGGGTTCCCAGCCGCAGAAACGATGTTTTTCGCGGTTTTCCATTGACTTCAATTTCTGTCTGCGGTATAATAAATTGAATTTTCAGAATTTGCCGCAGAAATCGCCGCGCGATTTTTGCCTTTGATAGGAGCCATGCAAATGAAAAAAGTATTGATCACCCTGCTCATCCTCGTTCTGGTCGGGGCGCTGCTGTTCGGGCTGTACTACTTCCTCTGGACGCCGGAAAATCTCGCCTCCCTCGGCAGCAGCGCCATGGAAAAGGGCAAATATTCCCGCGCCATCTTCTACTACACGCACGCGGCGGAAATGGACCCGTCCAATCCGGAGTATGTGCTCTCGCTGGCCGACGCCTGCATTGCCGACGACCGCAACTTCACGCAGGCCGAGCGCTCGCTGATCAACGCGATCAAGACCGCGCCCTCCGCCGCGCTGTATATGAAGCTGTCCTCCGTCTACATCGCGCAGGACAAGCTGATGGACGCGCAGAAAATGACCGACTCCATCACCGACAGCGCCGTCCGCGCCGAACTGGATGCCATGCGTCCGGCGGCACCCGTGTTTTCGCCGGAGCCGGGCGAGTACGACGAGTACATCTCCGTAACGCTGGAAAGCGGCGAGGGGCAGATTTACTACTCCCTTACCAGCGAATATCCCACGCTTTCCACGCCCGCGTATGAAGCGCCGGTGGAGCTTCCCGCCGGACAGACGCATGTGCAGGCGCTCGTCGTCGGCAGCAACGGCCTTGTCAGCCCGCTGGCCGAGGCGGACTATCTGATCGTCGGCGTTGTGGAGGATGTGACCTTCGCCAGCGCCGAGCTGGAGGCCTATGTCCGCGACGCGCTCTACGTCCCCCGCACCGAGGCCGTTACCACGCAGGATCTTTGGGGCATTACCGAGCTGACCATGCCCGCCGACGTGACGGATTATTCCGATCTGCAATACTTTACGAATCTTCTGACGCTGGTCATCAACGACAGCCCTGTCGAGGATTACTCCTTCCTGCAATACACCACGGCGCTGACCTCGCTGGATCTTTCCGGCTGCATTCTCTCCGCCGATACGCTGGAGCTGGTCGGTGCGCTGACCGATCTGAAGGAGCTGAAGCTGGCGGGCTGCGGCCTTTCGAACATTCAGGCCCTCGGCGGCATTGAGGCGCTGGAAACGCTGGATCTTTCCAACAACAGCATCTCGGACATCTCCGTGCTTTCCTCCTTCCAGTCCCTGACAGAGCTGGATCTGGAAAGCAACGCCGTCACCGTACTCTCCGCGCTCGGCGGGATGCGCTCACTTACCACGCTGAACCTGCGCGGCAACAACATTTCTGATCTCTCTCCGCTGACGACCTCCTATAACCTGACGGCACTCTACGCCGACAACAACTCGCTGTCCAGCGTAGAGGTCCTGTCCGAGATGAAGCAGCTGCAGGTGTTCACCGCCTCACACAACAGCATCAGTGATATCTCCCCGATGGCCGTCTGCGAGCAGCTCACCCGTCTGGAGCTGGCGAGCAATCAGCTCACCAATGTCGACGTGATCACCGCCATGCCGAATCTGACCTACCTCGATATCAGCCACAATCAGGTCTCCGCGCTGCCGAAGCTTGAGGTCACCTACCATTTGCAGCAGATTTATGCCTCGTATAACCAGCTCGATAGCGTCACAGCTCTGATCGGCCTGCCCGAGCTGACCTACGTCGATGTGGACTACAACGAAAACATTGAGGATATCGAGTGCCTGTCGCCCTGCTATCTTCTGGTGCAGGTCAACGCCTTCGGCACGAAGGTCAAGGACGTCAAAACCCTGACCGATATGGGCGTCATCGTCAACTACGACCCGACGAACGACGACGAGGCCTAACCACAAAAAATCGCCGCAGCATCCGGTCTTGGATGCTGCGGCAATTTTTATTCTTCGTCCGTCGGTTTTTCGGCGTCGGCCGGCGGTGCTTCCAGCTGCTGCGGCTGGGGCGGTATGGGGCTGCGAAGCATTTCAATCGGCGCGTCGTACTTGCGGCAGGCAAACAGGAAAAACGGCGCTGTCACCGAAATCACGATGGAAAGCACCAGAAATACCACGGCGTTCTGCGGTCTCGTCGAGCGGTAAAGGCGGTACAGGCTGATGTAGGTCAGCACCATAGCAGCCGTCCATGCCGCAAGCATCAGCAGAATTGCCAGAATCATCAGCATCGCGCTGGAGCCGAGGCTCATTATCTCGCCCGGCGTCAGCGTATCACGGTACGTAAAGGCCTTTACAACCGCGGTAAACGCCATTACCATTCCAAGCAGCCAGAGCAGCACGAAGCCGCCAATCAGGCCCATGGCCCACCGGCGCAGGTACTGCCGCTGACCGGTGCGAATTTCCTGATACTGGTCGCCGATGGCGTTGATCACCCACAGGTTGCCGATGGGGACCCACGCGAGACCGTAGTTGCGTATCCTGCGCCGCTTGCCGATCTGATACAGTGAAATACCCGTCAGCACATATCCGGCAATTCCCAGTCCGATGCTAATCAGGCTCTCGACCAGCATCGCCGTCGTGAGCATATCGCCCATATACCAGTTGTTCATACTCTTATACCTCCCGATTTGATGTTGTTCGTTTTCTCAGCTCCCAGAAGGCCACAGCGCTGGCCGCAGCGACGTTCAGCGAGTCCACGCCGTGCTGCATCGGAATGCGCACGGTGTAGTCGCAGTGCGCGATCGTCGCTGGCCGCAGGCCGTCGCCCTCCGCGCCGAGCACAATGGCCAAGCGCTCCTCCTCGGCGAGCCGTACGTCGTCCAGCGGGACGGAGCAGTCCGACAATGCCATTGCCGCCGTCGCAAAGCCGTACCGCTTCAGAAGGGCGAGGCCGCTTTCGTCCGTGGCAAGCTGCGTCCACGGAACCTGAAATACCGTCCCCATGCTGACGCGCACGGCGCGGCGGTTGAGCGGGTCGCAGCACGTTGGGCTGACGAGCACCGCGTCCACGCCCAGCGCCGCCGCTGAGCGAAAGATCGCGCCGATATTCGTCGCATCGACCACGCCCTCTAAGACAGCGACGCGGCTCGCGCCGTCCAGCACTGCCTCTAACGGCGGCAGCGGCCTGCGCCGCATGGCGCACAGCACGCCGCGGCTCAGGCGGAAGCCCGTCAGCGCCTCGAGCAGTGCGCTCTCGCCGGTATAGACCGGAACCTCGCCGCAGCGTGCCAGCAACGGCGCGGCGTCGCCCGTAATATGCCGCCGCTCCATCAGGAAGGCCACCGGCTCGCAGCCGTTATCCAGCGCCGTTCCGATCACCTTCGGACTTTCGGCGATAAAAATTCCCTTTTCCGGCTCCAAACGGCTGCGCAGCTGCGCCTCGGTCAGGCGGGCGAAGAGGGTAAGCTCCGGCGCGTCCAGCGTTTTTACCTCTGTGATCATTTGCCGTCGCCCCCGATCTCCATGTTGTTCAACATGCCAAGCTGCCAGAACGCCACTGCGCTGGCCGCCGCAACGTTCAGCGAGTCCACGCCGTGCAGCATCGGGATGCGCACGGTAAAATCGCAGTCCGCGATCGTTCGGCTCGCCAACCCGTCGCCCTCCGTGCCGAGGACAATGGCCAGCCGTTCCGCGCGGGACAGCGCTGGAGCGTACAGCGGCTGCGAATCGTCGCAGAGCGCCATCGCGGCGGTCTGAAAGCCCGCCGCGTGCAGCTGCGCCTGCCAATCGTCGTCCACGTATGCCCACGGAATCTGAAACACCGTACCCATGCTGACGCGGACGGCGCGGCGGTAAAGCGGGTCGCTGCACCCGCTTGTCAGCAGCACGGCATCCATGCCGAGCGCCGCCGCAGAGCGGAAAATCGCGCCGACGTTCGTCGGATTCATCACATTTTCCAGCACCGCAATGCGCCGCGCATCTGCCAGCAGTACCTCCAGCGCAGGGCGCTTCGGGCGGTACATGGCGCACAGCATCCCGCGCGTCAGATGGTAGCCCGTAAGCTGCTCGAGAACGTGCAGCTCTGCGGTGTAAACGGGGATATCCGCGCAACGCTCCAGCAGCCCTCTGCCCTGCCCGTCAACGTAGCGCGTTTCCATCAGAAAGGAAACCGGCACGCAGCCGCTGTCGAGCGCACGTTCGATCACGTTCGGGCTTTCGGCAATGAACAGGCCCTTTTCCGGCTCGGCGCGGTTGACGAGCTGGTTCTCCGTCAGCCGCGCGTAGACATCCAGCTCCGGCGCGAGGAAATCCGTTATTTCTTTGATTGTTCTCATTGTTTATCCGATTTACGGGCACACCGGCCTTGCAGCCAGTGCGCGGAATTTGTTACAGGGCGCACTTGCCGCGCGGGATGTACTGACCGCCGCGATCCTCAAGCACCTTTCCGTCTTCAACGGACAGCTTGCCGCGCAGCCACACCTGCGCAATGTGACCGGCAATCTCCGTTCCCTCATAGGGCGCGTAGTCCACGTTCGCCACTTGATCGTTGGCGGTGATCTTCGTCGTGCCCTCCGGGTCATAGACGACGATATCCGCGTCCGCGCCGACGGCAATGTGCCCCTTGCGCGGGAATGCGCCGTAGAGCTTTGCGGGCGCCTCAGACAGCACCTCGACCATCCGCTCGGCGCTGATTTTCCCAGCGGCGACGCCGTAGGTGTACAGCAGCACACCGCGCGTCTCCACGCCGGGCATACCGCCGGGAATCTTCGTAAAGTCGTCGCGTCCGGCATCCTTCTGCTTCAGCGTAAAGCTGCAATGGTCGGTCGAAACGGTCTGAATCTCGCCGTCCTCCAGCGCCTTCCAGAGTGCCGCGTTATCCGACGGCTTGCGCAGCGGCGGTGCGCAGACGTACTTTGCGCCCTCGAAATCGGGCAGCGCGTATTTGGAATCGTCGAGCAGCAGATAGTGCGGGCAGGTTTCGACATAGACCTTGCGGCCGCGCGCCCGCGCCGCCTCGATCTCGCGCAGGCCCGCCTCGCTGGACAGGTGGACGATCACGACGGGTGTGTCGGCAACCTCAGCCATTTTCAGCAGGCGGCTGATGGCCTCAGCCTCGAGAATGGCGGGGCGGCACTTCGGATGCGCCTCCGGCGACAGCTCGCCCGCTGCCTTGCTTTCGGAAATCAGCGCGTCGATGACACCCGCGTTCTCGCAGTGAACGCCCGCAATGCCGCCCAGCTCCTTGAGCTTCTGCAGCGCCTTGAACATCGACTCGTCGCCGATCATCATAGCGGGATAGGTCATGTACATCTTAAACGAGCTGATGCCCTGCTCGAACATGGCAGGCAGCTCGGCAATGATCTCGTCATTCCAGTCGTCGATGGTCATGTGGAAGCCGTAGTCGCAGGCGGTGCGCCCGTCGGCCTTCCTGTGCCACAGGTCAAGGCCGTATTGCAGCGTCTCACCCTTGTTCGGGCAGGCAAAGTCGATGACCATCGTCGTGCCGCCGCGCAGCGCGGAGCGGCCGCCGGTGTAAAAATCGTCCGCCGTCGTGGTGTTGCAGACATCAAGATCAAAATGCGTGTGCGCGTCGATAAAGCCGGGGAACAGCAGCTTGCCGCTGACGTCGATCACCTCCACGCCGTCACAGGTCAGTTCGGGTGCGATTTTTGCAATAATTTCACCGTCAATCAGCACATCTGCGCGCTGTCTGCCGTGGGCGTTGACAACCGTACCGCCCTTGAGAAGCTTTTTCATGGAAACACACTCCTTCTGTTTTCATTTTTTGTCTTTATTTTACCATGCTGCCGCGCAAAATGGAATAGCAATTTTGCACCGGATACAAAAAAGCCTCCGTCTTGTCATTGCAAAACGGAGGCCTCGATTTATTTTGCAGATAGCTCCACCTGCCGGCGGAGAATGCTATACAGCGGGACGGGCTGCGGGAGCTGCATGGTAAACTCCATCTGCGGGTTGCGCGGCTCGGTAAGCGCATTGCCGTCCATGTCGCGCATCATCGGCACCGTCAGCGCAAAGGGCCGCAGATCGGGGCCGACCAACTCAAGCGAATCTCCGGCGGCAAACTTATTGCGCAGCGACAGCGTCGCAAGGCCGTTCTCGTCACAGGCTGTGACGATCGCGCAGACCTGCCACTGGCGGATGTAGCGGGAGCTTTCCGTATACTGCCCCGGCTGGCCGAAGAAGAAGCCGGTCGAATAGCGCCGGTGCGAAACGTGCTCCACCTCATCGCGCCAGATGGGATCCATTTCCCTGCCCGCCGCCACGTCGTCGATCACGTGACGGTACGCGCCGGTGACGATTGCGGCATAGTAGGCCGACTTTGCGCGGCCCTCGATTTTCAGGCAGCTCACGCCCGCGTCCATCAGCTCCGGAATATGGTCGATCATGCACATATCGCGGGAATTCATGATGTACGTCCCCTTTTCGTCCTCGAAAACGGGGAAATATTCGCCGGGGCGCTTTTCCTCCATCAGCGCGTACTGATAGCGGCACGGCTGAGCGCAGGCGCCGCGATTGCTGTCGCGTCCAGTCATGTAATTCGACAGCAGGCAGCGGCCGGAATACGAAACGCACATCGCTCCGTGGGCAAAGGTTTCAATTTCCAGCTCCGGCGGCGTATTGGCGCGGATGGTTTTAACTTCCTCCAACGACAGCTCCCGCGCCAGCACCACGCGCTTTGCGCCCAGCTCGTACCACGCGTTCGCGCAGGCGTAGTTGGCAATGCTGACCTGCGTGGAGACGTGGCGCTCGCAGTGCGGCGCATACCGTTTCGCCATCTGAAACACGCCGAGGTCGGCAATGATCAGCGCGTCCACGCCGCTTCGGTCGAGCAGCTCCAGATGCGCCGGAAGCGCGGCCAGCTCGTCGCTGCGCGGCATGGTATTGACCGTGACGTGCACCTTTACTCCATGCGCATGGGCGTAGGCAACCGCCTCGGGCAGCTCCTGCGGGGTAAAGTTCCCCGCAAAGGAGCGCATGCCGAAGCTTGTTCCGGCCAGATATACCGCGTCTGCGCCGTAGAGGACGGCCATTTTCAGCCGCTCCATGTCCCCCGCAGGGGACAGCAGCTCCGGCTTATCCGCCATCGCTCTGCGAGGCGAGGAATTGGTTGTGTTCATCGTAGCTCTCCGAGAAGTGATGGAAGCCGGTAGACTTGTCCAGCGCGTAGAAATAGTAGCTCGTGTCCGTCGGATTCAGCGCGGCGGTAATGCTGGAAAGGCCGGGGTTAGCAATCGGTCCGGCAGGCAGGCCGGCGTGGGTGTAGGTGTTATAGGGGCTGTCGACCTGCTTGTCCTCCTCGGTCAGCCCGCCCTCGACCGAGCCGCCGAGCGCATAGATCAGCGT
>CAKUNB010000067.1 GCA_934668285.1 uncultured Oscillospiraceae bacterium
AATATTACCTATTTCTATTTTGCAATTTTGAAGGCAGCTTGTCGGAAAAGTCCGCAAGGACTTTTTTGACAAGCTGCAGCAGGGAGCAGGCAAACGCCTGCTCCCTGCTTGTGTATATTTTTTACTTTTCGATCAGCAGCTCCGCGATCTGAACGGCGTTGGTGGCGGCGCCTTTGCGGACCTGATCGCCGCAGCACCAGAGGCACAGACCGTTGTCGTCGGTCAGGTCGGGGCGGATGCGGCCGACAAAGACAATGTCCTGATCGGACGTGTCGAGCGGCATGGGGTACTCGTGCTTGGCAAGATCGTCCACCAGCCGGCAGCCGGGGGCAGCGGCAATGGCCTTGCTCGCCTCCTCAACGGAGATGTGCCGGTCAAAGTGCAGCGAAACGGAGATTGAGTGACTGCGCACCACCGGAACGCGGACGCAGGTGCACGAAACGCGCAGCTCGGGCAGGTGCATGATCTTGCGGCCCTCGTTCTGCATCTTCATTTCCTCGCTGGTGTAGCCCTCGAACTGCTCGCCGCCGATCTGCGGGATCAGATTGTAGGCGATCTGATGGGTAAACACCTTCGGCTCGACGGGCTTGCCCGTGCGCAGGGCCTCGATCTCCTCGGCCAGCTCAATCGGGCCGCCCGCGCCCGCGCCGGACACTGCCTGATAGGTCGAGGCCGTCATCGTGCGGATGGGGGAGAGCGCGTTGAGCGCGTTGACTGCCGTGACCGTGATGATGGTCGAGCAGTTGGGGTTGGAGATGATGCCGTGGTGGAGCTTCGCGTCCTCGGGGTTGATCTCCGGAACGATCAGCGGCACATTCGGGTCCATGCGGAAGGCGGACGAATTGTCGACGAAGACCGCACCGGCCTTGACGATTGCGGGCGCGAAGCGCTTGGCAATGTCGTTTTCCGCCGCGCCGAGCACGATGTCCATGCCCTCGAAGGCCTCGTCGCGGGCCTCCTCGATCTCGATGGGCTTGCCCTTCCATTCCAGCACCTTGCCCGCGCTGCGGGCGCTGGCCAGCAGATGCAGCTCGGCGACGGGGAAGTCCCGCTCGGCAAGGATTTTCATCATTTCTCTGCCGACCGCGCCGGTCGCGCCGAGAATGGCGATTTTGTATTGCTTCATAATAAAACACCTCGTGGTTTGAAATTTGGAGTTTGACTTGCCAGCAGCACCGGCGCCGTCCGCAGGACGGCAGAGGGACGACTGCTCAGATGACGAAGGCGTTGTACAGGACGCGGATGGTCTCGGCGTAATCCTTTTCGTCCACGCCGACGAGAATGTTCAGCTCGTCCGGACCTTGCGAAATCATGCGGATGTTGATGCCCTGCTCGCCGAGGGCGGCAAAGATTTTGCCTGATGTACCGGCGCGGAACGCCATTTTCCGGCCGACGACGGCGACGATGGCGATATTGTCCGTGACCTTGATGCTGTCGGGACGGATGCTTCTGCGCAGGTCGTCCGTAAGGGAATACTGGTGCGGCGCGAGCTTTTCCGTCGGCACGACGAGAGAGATGCAGTCGATACCGGTCGGGGTATAGCAGATGGGAACGGTGTTGTTCTCAAACGCCTCCACGATGGCGCGAAGCGTGCCGACGGCGCCGGCCATGCCCTTTTTGGAGATGGTCACGCTGGAGAAGTCCTTCTTGCCCGCGATGCCGGTGATGAACTGGCGGGAATTGCGCGGCTCCTTGAACTCCTCGGAGACCAGCGTGCCGGGATGCTCCGGCTCGTTGGTGTTGCGGATGTTCAGGGGGATGTTCTTCTCGCGGACGGGGAAGACGGTCATCTCATGCAGCACCTGTGCGCCGCTGTAGGACAGCTGGCGCAGCTCACTGTAGGTCGCGCGCTCGATGGTCTTGGGGTTGTCGACGATGTGCGGGTCGGCCATGAGAATGCCGGAAACGTCCGTCCAGTTCTCGTAGACGTCCGCGTCAAGCGCCGCTGCGGCCAGCGCACCGGTGATATCCGAGCCGCCGCGCGTGAGCGTGCGGATCTTGCCGTCAGGCATCAGGCCGTAGAAGCCGGGAATGACCACGCAGGACGAACCGACGAGCTTTTGCAGCGCGGCGTAAGACTTTTCCTGATCGACCGTGCCGTCGTAGTGGAAATAGAGCCACTGCGTCGCGTCGATGAAGCGGAAGCCCAGATATTCCGCCATCAGCAGCGCGGAGAAGTACTCGCCGCGGGAGACCAGCTCCTCGCGCGAAATGCCGCTTTCCATGCGCTTTTGCAGCGCGTCGAATTCGCTTTCCAGATCGGTTTTGAGGCCCAGCTCGTCGCGGATGGCGATGTAGCGCTCACGAATCATATCGAGGATGCTGGTGTAGGACACGCCGTATTGCAGATGCGCGTAGCACAGGAACAGCAGATCGGTGATCTTGTTGTCGTCGGGGGTGCGTTTTCCTGCGGCGGACACGACCACCACGCGGCGCGACGGGTCGGAACGGACGATGTCCCGAATTTTTTTATACTGCGCGGCATCCGCCATCGACGTGCCGCCGAATTTCAGAACCTTTAACATTTATTACTCCTTTTGCCTGCAAATCGTAGGCTTATCGCAGCGAGGCGATGAAGCAGGCGGGATCGGTTTGCTTGCGGGTACGTGCCCAAGCGTGTACTTCAGCCACGGACACTTCCTTCGTTATTATACCGCAATCGAGGATTTTGTCAACGCGGGATTGCAGCCATTTGTCCATGCCGACCGTCCGGACATAGTACTGCCGCCGGACGGAGCTGTTGTCCACCTCCGTCGGCTCGAGGCGGTCGGTGTAGAATTCGTGCAGGCCGCGGCAGACGTCCACGCAGTCCTGCAGGACATTATATGCCGTGGGATAGCGCCCTGCGCCCTGCCCGTAGAAGCTCTGCTTGCCGATGCGCTCGCCGGTAAGGGAGATGATATTATTATTGGTGGGAATCGCGGACTCCGGCATGGCCGGGGTCATGAGCGCCGGCTCGATATAGGCGACGGTCGCGTTTTCAAGCCTGCGGGACGCGGCAAAGAGCTTGCACACGCGCCCCATCCGGCGGAATGCGGCAATGTCCGCGTCGGTGATCGTCTCGATGCCGAACACGTCCACGTCCTCCTCGCGCAGCACGCGGCCGTAGGCGATATTGGACGAGATGACGAGCTTGCGGCGGATGTCCGCGCCGCTGATGTCCGCCGAGGGGTCGCGCTCGGCATAGCCCAGTCGCTGTGCTTCGGCCAGCGCGCTTTGGAAGCTGCCGCCGGTGGTGTGCATCGTGTCGAGGATGAAGTTCGTCGTGCCGTTCATAATGCCGCTGATGCGGACGACCGGCTCCTGATGAATCGTGCGCTCGAGCGTGGTGAGCCACGGAATGCCGCCGCCCGCCGCTGCCGTGCAGCGCAGGGCAACGCCGTGCGCCGCCGCCAGCTCGACAAGCTCGCGGTAATGCGCCGCAATGAGCAGCTTGTTGGCGGTGATGACATTCTTACCCGCGCGGATTGCGCCGGTGACCCATTCGTAGGCCGGATGCAGCCCGCCGATGACCTCGATCACGGTATCGACCGTGTCGTCGGCCAGAATTTCCTCGATGCTCGTAGCGACCTTGCAGGTAATGCCGTCAAAGAGCACCAGACTCATCACATAGGCCAGCTCCATATCGTCGCGTGTCTGAATATAATCATACACACCACGGCCGACCGTTCCCAAACCGAGCAGCGCAATGCGCATCGGGCGTTGCTTTTCCTTCATAACGATGCCTTCCTTCGCAATCAAGTGTCTTTCTGAGAAAAACACTTGCATTTTTCTGAAAAACAGTATATCATATGGGGTAGAAAAACGCAAGCAAAAGATTTCCGTGAAATGCAACTTTTTTCACGGATTTTGCGGAAAAAACGAAGGAGGAGCCTTTCATGCTCTATCACAGCACCAGAAATGACGCCCTGACCGCCGATTCTGCGCAGGCGGTTCTGCACGGGCTTGCGCCGGACGGCGGGCTTTACGTCGCGCAGCCGCCGGAGCTTGACTGGCGGAGCGTTCTGCCGCTTTCGACGTTTGACATGGCGGAGAAAATTCTTTCCGCCCTGCTGCCGGAGTTTGACGGGATGCACGAGCTGGTGCGCCGCGCCTATGCGGGGAAGTTTGAAACCGACGAGCTGACGCCGCTGGTGCCGGTCGGGGAACGATACGTGCTGGAGCTGTTCCGCGGGCCGACCTCGGCGTTCAAGGACGTGGCGCTGTCCATGCTGCCGCAGCTCATCACCGCCGCGCGGAAAAAGACCGGAATGACCGATGGGATTCTGATCCTCACCGCGACCTCCGGCGACACCGGCAAGGCGGCGCTGGCGGGCTTCCGGGACGTGCCTGGCACGAAGATCATCGTGTTCTACCCCAAGGCGGGCGTGTCGCAGGTGCAGGAGGCGCAGATGGTCACGCAGGAGGGCGAAAACGTCTGCGTCTGCGCCGTGCGCGGCAATTTTGACGACACGCAGACCGGCGTGAAGGAGATTTTCACAGCGGGAGCGCCGGCGGGCAGCGGCGTC
The DNA here is from genome assembly GCA_934668285.1 of uncultured Oscillospiraceae bacterium. Lineage (GTDB taxonomy): Bacteria > Bacillota > Clostridia > Oscillospirales > Oscillospiraceae > JAZOXB01. The sequence goes on from CAKUNB010000067.1 coordinate 4,509, forward strand.
GTCCTCTCGTCGGCCAACTCCATCAACATCGGGCGGCTCGCGCCGCAGGTGGTCTACTATTTCAAGGCCTACGGCGACCTGTGCCGCAGCGGGCGAATCCAAGCCGGTGAGGCGGTCGACTTCGTCGTGCCGACGGGCAACTTCGGCGACATTCTGGCGGGCTATCTGGCCAAGCGGCTGGGTCTGCCGGTCGGGACGCTCGTGTGTGCGTCAAACCGCAACAACGTGCTGACCGATTTCCTGCAAACGGGCGTGTATGACCGGCGGCGGCCGTTTTATAAGACGCTTTCCCCGTCGATGGATATTCTCGTTTCGAGCAATCTGGAGCGGCTGCTGTATTTCCTGACGAACGACGCGGCGCAGGTGGCCGAATGGATGCGGGCGCTGCGCGAGGAGGGACGCTTTGCCGTTTCTCCGACGGTGCTCGAGCGGCTGCACGCCGAATTTGCGTGGGGCTGCTGCGGCGACGACGAAACGAAGGCGGCCATTGGCCGCGTCTGGCGGGAGCACCATTATTTAATGGATACGCACACCGCCGTTGCATGGCGCGTCGCGGAGGGCTACGAAAGCGGGCGGCCGGTGGTCGTGCTGTCCACGGCCTCACCGTATAAATTCCCGACGGCGGTGCTCGAGGCCATCGGCGGCGACCGCTCCGGCAGCGAATTTGACCGGATGCACCGCCTGCACGAGATCACCGGCGTGCCGGTTCCGGCGGGGCTGGCGGCGCTGGAGGAGAAGCCGAGAAAGCATTTTAACGTGATCGATTGCGACGAAATGCCGGACTTTGTTTTACGGAAGGTGAGCCGATGGGAAGCGTAACGATTCGTGTGCCTGCGACGAGTGCCAATCTTGGGCCGGGCTTTGACTCGTTCGGCTGCGCGCTGGCGCTCTACAATACTTATACATTTGAGCAGATCTCCGGCGGGCTGGAGATCTCCGGCTGCGACGAGGAATTCCGCAACCGCGACAATCTGTCCATCGTCGCTTATCGCTACGCGATGGAGGCGCTTGGCCTGTCGATGGAGCCGCTGAGCCTGACCATTGACGCGCACATTCCGGTGTGCCGCGGCCTCGGCTCGTCGTCGGCGATGATCATCGGCGGCGTGATGGCGGCAAACGTCCTGCACGGCAGCCCCCTGTCGCGCGAGGAGCTGCTGCGCCTGTGCACCGTTGTGGAGGGGCATCCGGACAACCTCGCGCCCGCGCTCTACGGCGGCATGACCGCCAGCCTGATGCGCGGCGGCATGCCGGTGACGGCGTGCTTCCCGCTGTCGGAAAAGCTGCGGTTTTTCGCACTCGTGCCGCCGTTCCATCTGAGTACGCAGACGGCGCGGGCGGTGCTGCCGCAGCGGGTGCCGTTTGCCGACGCGGTGTTTAACGTGTCGCACGCGGCGCTGCTGCTGCGCGCGCTGGAAACGGCGGATATCGACATGATCTCGCTGGCGCTGGACGACCGGCTGCACCAGCCGTACCGCAAGGGGCTGATCGAGGGCTACGACATTGCCGAGCAGACCGCGCGCGCGTGCGGCGTGCGGGCCTTCTGCATCTCCGGCGCGGGGCCGACGTGCCTGTGCATTGCGGACAACGACACCGTCGGGGAGCGGCTTTCCGAGGCCGTAGCCAAGCAGGAGGCGCTGCCCGGCTGGCAGGTGCTTGCGCTGCGCGTCGATACCGAGGGCGCGAAGGTCCTGTAAGACTTCGCCTTGCGAAAACCGGAACGGAGAATTCTATGAAATTTTACAAATACTGCGGGGCGGGGAATGATTTCGTCCTGCTGGAAAATTTTGACGGTGCGCTTTCGGGCTATCCTGCGCTGGCAAAGCGGCTGTGCGACCGGCATTTTTCGGTCGGCGCGGACGGGCTGATCGTGCTGGAGCCTGCGCAGCACGGCGCGGACTGCCGGATGCTGTTTTATAACAGCGACGGCTCGTCTGCCGAGATGTGCGGCAACGGCGCGCGCTGCCTGTGCCGCCACTGCTATGAGCGCGGTTTGTCCGGCGAGACGCAGCGTATCGAGACGGCTGCCGGCCTTGTCACGGGACAGCGCATCGCTGCCGATCGCTACCGCATCGAGCTGAACACGCCGTCGGTTGTGCGGCTGGAAATGCAGGCGGAGGGCGTGCGGTGCGATTATCTGGTGCTGGGCGAGAACGGCATTCCTCACGCCGTCGCGCCGATGCCCGAGCTGAGCGGGAAGGAATTGAAGGATTATGCCGCGCGGCTGCGCTTCAGCCCTGCCTTTTCTGGCGGCGCGAATGTCAACCTGTGGACGCTGACCGGCGAAAATGCGCTCTATCTGTGCACCTACGAGCGCGGCGTGGAGGACTTCACCCTCGCCTGCGGGACGGGAACGGGCGCGACTGTCGCGGCGCTGACCCGCCGCGGCCTCGTCAGCGGAAAACAGACGCAGGTGCAGACCGACGGCGGCCTTCTCACCGTGGACATCGAGGGGGAACGTATCTTCCTCACCGGCCCCGCCCTATGCACCTTCACCGGCGAAGCGCCGGATTGATATGGAACCACAACGGGCCTCGGCAAAGCATTTTGCCGAGGCCCGTTGTGGCGCGTTTTGGGGTGGGGCGGCATAGAATGGCGGAGAAAGGGGAGAACGCTATGGAAGGACACAACGCCGCTGCGGTCTGGGCGCGTGTGCGGGGGCAGGGGGAGGCGGCTAGTCTGGCCGAGACGCTGCCCATGATGATCTCCGACGAGCTGACCGAGCGGGGTACCTATCTGCGCCTGCAGCGCTGCGCGCCGGTTTTTCGCATGCTGGCGCGGGAGGAGGGCTGCCACGCCCGCCGCCTTACGGCGCTTTATTTTTTACTGACCGGTCAGAAAGTCTGCGCAGAGACGGGCGCTTTGCCGCGCTATGCATCCTTTGCCGAGGCGCTGCGTGACCGGTTTGCACAGGAGCTGCAGAGCGCGAAGCGCTACCGGACGGCGGCAGAGCGCTGGCCGGAGCACGGCAGCCTTTTCCGCGCCCTTGCCGCACAGGAGCAGGCGCATGCCGACCGCCTCCACCGCCTGACGCAGACGATTTTATAAAAACAAAGACCGGCGGGAAGCAAAGTGCTTCCCGCCATGTGGTAAGCAAGCCCCCGCGCCCGCAGACGCATGTTGCAGGATGGTTTACACAAGGGCCGATGTAGGCACCGGCCCCTACGCACAAGGGGATGCTTCTGCTCCCAAGCCCCGTCTCTGCGTAGGGCGCGATGCCCTCATCGCGCCGTCCCCGCCGCAGCGGATTTTTTAATCCGCGCCGTTAGGCACACCACCATTATTCACTATTCACTAAACCGATACTGCCTGCACCGGCGGGGTGGGGGCACCCCGCCCTACGGACAAAAACGGGACTGCTTGCGGTGCTATAGCGACAAAAACCGGCGGGAAGTGTTTTGCTTCCCGCCGTGTGCTTTTTTCTTTCAGCCTGCCTCGTCGAGGAGGATGTCGGCGTAGTAATATTTTCCGCCGCGGTAAATCATCACGCGGACGGTGTCGCCCGCAGTGTACTGACAGAGTGCGTCGACATAGTCCGAGAGGCTTGCTATGCCATATTCGCCGATGGACATCAGCACGTCGCCCAGCCGCAGACCGGCGCTATAGGCGCTGCTGGCGCGGGAGATGCGGCTGATGAGCACGCCCTCCGGCAGCTTCCAGTAGGTGCGCAACGGCTGCGAAAGCTCCGCGACCTCGATGCCGAGCGAGGCCTGCTCGCCGATGCCGCCAAAGGCGACCAGATCGTTGACCAGCCCCCGCGCCTCCTGCGCGGGCAGCGCGAAGCCGACACCGGCCCCGTTATCGAATGAAGCAATGCCCTCGACCGCGCTGATGCCGATGCCGACGACCTGCCCGCTGTAGTTGACGACCACGCCGCCGCAGCCTGCGCTCAGGCCGGAGGCGCTGATTTGCAGCACGCGCATCGGCAGACCGCTGATTTCTACGCCGTCATTGACGGCGGCGATGGTTGCCTCGGTCATGGTGCCGGAGAGCGTTTTTCCGAACAGATTGCTCA
>CAKUNB010000068.1 GCA_934668285.1 uncultured Oscillospiraceae bacterium
ATACTTGATCGCCCGCCGTTCGCTTTAGGGAATCGCAATATATCCGGCGGGATTGACGGTGGCGCCGTTGTAGTAGATGGTGAAATGGAGGTGGGGGCCGGTGGAGTTGCCGGTGGAGCCGACGTAGCCGATGACCTGTCCCTGCGTGACGGTGTCGCCGACGGAGACGATGTAATAATCCTGATGCGCGTAGAGGGTCGAATAGCCGTCGCCGTGGTTGATGACCACGTAGTTACCCCAGCCGTAGCCGCTGGCCGCCGTGGAGACCGTGCCGGTTTTGGAGGCGTAGATCGGTGTGCCGTGGTTGGCTGCGAGGTCGATGCCGTTATGTAGCTGATAATTGCCCGTGATCGGGTTGGTGCGGTAGCCATAGGGGTCGGTCACGCAGGCAAAGCCACTCGTGGCAACAGGGAAGAGGAAGCCGCTTTCCGTCGGCTTGGGCTGCTCCTTCTTCTTTGCCTCGGTCAGCTCCTGCTCCTTCTTGGCGATCTGATCACTCAGCGCGGCAACCTCGGCCTCGGCCCTTTCCTCCGCCTCGCGCAGTTTATCGCGGTCCTTGGCCAGCTCCGCCAGCACCACGTCGGCATCGGCGCGGGACTGCGCCAGCTCCTCCTGTGCCGCGTCAAGCTGTTCCCGTGTTACAGAAAGCGCCGCCTTTTCCTGCGCCAGCGCATCCTTTGCGGACAGGACCTCGCTGGCCGTCTGGGCCAAGGTCGAGAGCATTTGCAAGTCGGCGCGAGAAATTTCCTCGATCATGGCCTGACCGGTCAGAAGCTCGGTAAAGCTCGACGAGGACAGCAGCACGGACCAGAAGGAGATATCGCCGCGCTCCTGCACCGCCCGCATCCGGAGCTTATAGCGCTCGGTCAGCGCCTTTTGCTCGTCGAGCAGCTCATCCAGCTCGGCCTGTTTTTCGGCGATAAGCAGGTTATATTGATGGAGCTGGGCCTCAAGGTTTTCGACCTCCTGCCGCTTCAGCTCGATTTGACGGTCGAGGTCGAGCTTGAGCTGCGCGTAATCCGAAAGCTGCGCGGAAACCGCCGACAGCTCGTCCGCGATTTTCTCCTGCTCAGCACTCAGCTCGTCCGCCTGCTTTTTCAGCCGGTCGATCTCCTCCTGAATTTCATCCGACGGCAGCGCCGCGACATTGACAAAAAAGGCGCTTATCATGCAAACGCACAGCAGCAGCGCCGTCAGCATCCGAACGGTTCGTTTCATAGAAATGCCCTCCGATGTGTTACAAATTTGTAATTATTGTAACACATCGGCGGGCAAATTGCAAGGCAAATCGCCATATTTTCTTAACCGACCATCGCGTCCAGCGCCGATTCGGACGAAAAACGGACGACCAGCCGGTTCGGAAGGCACACGATCGGTGCGCCGCTGTTGGCCGGGCCGTGGTGAACGCAGTCCTGTGACGCGCAGGAGGCTTCGATGACGCTGACCTTGCCGTCGTCCACGCGCAGGACGTTGCTGCCGTACTCATTGCAGATGGTATACTCGCCGGGCGTTGATAAGTCGAGCGTTTGCACCAGCACGCCGTCGGAATAGACCTCTGCCGTCGTTCCGGTCCCGGTCAGACAGGGGAGAAGCAGCATCGCCGCGACGCATAACAGGCAAAATATACCAAGTAAAATGATCCATGTCCTTGTTTTCATCGTTCGATCACCTGATAATCGCAGCCGGAGAGGGAAACGCCGTCCGTCGCATAGATCACGCCGTCCGTCGTGATAAAAACGGCTGCAAAGCTCTGTTCCCTGCGCCAGAATTCCGTTGCTTTTTCCAATCCCATCACAAACAAGGCCGTCGAGTACGCGTCGGCCATCGTGCCGCTGTCGGCGATAATAGTCACGGACGCAAAGCCGCTATCGGCGGGATAGCCGGTCTTTGGGTCAAGAATATGATGATACGTGACACCGTCCGCTTCAAAATAGCGCTGGTAGCCGCCCGAGGTCACGAGCGCCTTCGTGCCGGTCACTGTGACGGAGGCGAGCGCCTGCTCCGGCTGCTGCGGATCGGCGATGCCGATCATCCACGCCGAGCCGTCCGGCTTCGTGCCATAGGTCTGGATATTTCCGCCAAGGGACAGCAGCGCCGCCGCTGCACCGCTTTGCCCCAAGACCGCGACACACTGCTCGGCGGCATAGCCCTTTGCGATCCCGCCGAGGTCAACGGCTGCGCCGGAACGCAGGGAAGCGGTATCGTCCGAAAGCAGCATCTGCTCCACGCCGACCTGTGGAAGTGCCGCCTCGATCTCTGCCCTCTCCGGCACGTGCTGCGTTTCGTCCGTAAAGCCCCAGAGGCGCACGAGCGGATAGACCGTCGGGTCAAACGAGCCGGCGGTCTTGCGGCTGAATTCGACCGCTGCGGACACCAGTGCCGCCGCCTCGCCGGTGATCGTTTCTCCGGCGTTGAGCCGGCCGATTTCGCTTGCCGCATCGGTCGCGTCGAGCATCGCGTCCAGTCGCAGCAGCTCGTCCGAAACGGCATTGAGCGCAGCTTCATCGCCCCAGACCTTCAGGGACAGCACCGTATCCATCGCAAAAAGCTCCTTCTGCACCGGCCGCGTTTCGCCGCAGGCGGCCAAAAACAACAGCGCCGCAGCCAGAAGTATCATACAAACCCGTCGTTTCATTGCCTTCCTCGGTTCAGCCTGCCGAAGCAGGCGTTTTTTCAAAAATAGTATAGCAAATTTGCAAAAAAAGGTCAAATAGTATTTGACAAATCGGGCTTCCGATGCTAAAATAGATGAGCCGCGTCGAAGAGGTTTTAAGTTGAGGCAGCTCACACCTCCAGAGCGAGACTACAATAAAGGTAGGTGCAATCGAGAATGCAGGCAGTTATCGTTACCGGCGGTAAGCAGTACAACGTCAAGGAGGGCGATGTGATCTACATCGAGAAGCTCGGCGTTGAGGCGGACCAGACCGTAACCTTCGATCAGGTGCTGGCAGTCGTGGACGGTGAGAACTCCAAGTTCGGTACTCCCGTCGTGGCAGGCGCTTCCGTCGAAGCAAAGGTGCTCAAGAACGGCAAGTCCAAGAAGGTTACCGTTTTCAAGTACCGCCCGAAGAAGGACTCCAAGTCCCTCCGCGGCCACAGACAGCCTTATACCAAGGTGCAGATTGAAAAGATTTCTGTGTAATTTATGACAAAAATCGAAGTTTTCAATCAGAACGGCAGAATTAACGGTTTTGCCGTATCGGGGCATAGCGGCTACGCCGAGGCAGGCAGCGACATTGTGTGCGCTGCGGTCACGTCGGCGGTTCGGTTTGCTGAATGTACCATCAATGACGTCCTCGGCAACCATGCCAAGACGAAGGTCATTGAGGACGAGCCTCGTATCACCCTCACCATCCCGGCCACCTGCGACGATGAAGACGCAGTGCAGGCAGTGCTGACCGGCTTTTTGCTGACGGTCTGCGCACTTCGGGATGACTATCCTGATTATATCGAAGTTATGGAGGTGTAACAAATGCTGAAAATCGGTTTTCAGTTCTTCGCTCATAAGAAGGGCGGCGGTTCTACTAAGAACGGTCGTGATTCCGAGTCCAAGAGATTGGGCGTGAAGCGCGCGGACGGTCAGTTCGTTCTCGCGGGCAACATTCTCGTTCGTCAGAGAGGCACGCACATTCATCCGGGTACCAACGTCGGTATCGGCAGCGATGACACCCTGTTCGCAAAGATCGACGGTCACGTTCGCTTCGAGCGCAAGGGCAAGGATCGCAAGCAGTGCTCCGTCTACGCAGTCGAGCAATAAGAGCTATACGGAATCCCGAACATAAACCCTTATGTTCGGGATTTTTTTAGGGAGATACACGATGTTTGTAGATAAAGTTAAAATTTACGTCAAGGCGGGCAACGGCGGCAATGGGGCGGTGGCGTTCCACCGAGAGAAATATGTTGCGGCGGGCGGTCCCGACGGCGGCGACGGCGGCAAGGGCGGCAATATCGTCCTGCGCGTCAACGACAATCTCTCTACGCTGATGGACTTCCGCTACAAGCGCAAATACACCGCCGCGCCCGGTCAGGACGGGCAAGGCGGACGATGCAGCGGCAAGCGCGGCGAGGATCTGGTCATTCAAATCCCGCGCGGCACGGTCGTCCGTGACGCAGAGACGAACGAGGTCATCAAAGATATGTCCGACGATGCCGATTTCATTCTCTGCAAGGGCGGCCGCGGCGGCTGGGGCAACAAGCATTTTGCCACGCCGACGCGCCAGGTGCCGCGCTTTGCTAAGGCAGGACTTCCCGGCGAGGAGCATGAGGTCATTCTGGAATTAAAGCTGCTGGCCGATGTCGGCCTCGTCGGCTTCCCGAATGTCGGCAAGTCCACGCTGCTGTCTGTGACGTCCAACGCCCGCCCGAAAATTGCGAACTATCATTTCACGACGCGGTACCCCAATCTTGGCGTGATCTACGTCGACGAAGGCGTTTCCTTCGTCATGGCGGATATTCCCGGCATTATCGAGGGCGCTGCGGAGGGTGCGGGCCTTGGCCATGATTTCCTGCGGCACATCGACCGCTGCCGCTTGCTCGTGCATATCGTCGACGTTTCCGGCTGCGAGGATCGCGATCCGGTGGACGACTTTGAGAAGATCAACGCCGAGCTGCGCGAATACTCCGCCGACCTTGCCGCCCGCCCGATGATCGTCGCGGCGAATAAATGCGACCTCATCCCCGAGGGCAGCGACAATCTGGAGCGGCTGCGTGCCTATGTGACCGCGCACGGCTATGAATTCTACGAAATTTCCGCCGCCACGACGCAGGGAACGAAGCAGCTCATGCGCACAATTGCGGGCAAGCTCCGCGAGCTGCCGCCTGTGATCGTCTACGAGCCGGAGTACGTCAAGCCGCTGGCCGAAGCAGGGGAGGCCGATGACCTCAACATCGAGCACATGGACGACCTCTGGGTCATCTCCGGCAAGTGGCTGCAGCAGCTCATCAGCGACATCAACTTTGCCGACTACGAATCGCGGATGTACTTCGACCGCCAGCTCCGCAAGAGCGGCCTGTTCGAGCGGCTGGAAGCCATGGGCATCGAGGACGGCGACACGGTCAGCATCTACGACTTTGAATTTGACTACGAGCGCTGAGCCAATTTTCAAATTGTTTCGACTTCGTTCACAGTTTCTTCAAGAATTGCCGATATAATGCCAATTGTAAGGAACAACCCCATATTTCTTACGATCCATCTTTTCATTTATCTCTCTTATTTTTCTCTCTCATTTCTGTTGCGAATTGCCGATCGTCCTCCCCTCGGGCGGTCGGTAATTTGCATTTTTTTATGGATTGACTTCTTCAAAAAAGCTGCTATAATCAGCATGTTTGCAGCTGGAAATATAGGAATTCGGAGCGTGAGTGATACGAAAAAGAACGCAATTGATATGACCCAAGGCCCGCTGGGGAGGCAGATTCTTGCCTTCAGCATTCCGCTGATGCTGACGAACCTTCTGCAGGTGCTTTTTAATATGTCGGATATTGCCGTGCTCGGCAAGTTTGCGGGCGACGATGCGCTCGGCGCGGTCGGTTCGACCTCGACGCTGGTGTATCTGTTCACCGGCCTGCTGATCGGCCTCGGCAGCGGCGTGAATGTTCTCTGCGCCCGCTATTACGGCGCGCGGGATAAGAAAAACCTGTTTGAAACATTACACAGCTCGATCCTCGTCTGTCTGGCGATGGGCGTCCTTGTGCTGATCGTCGGCGAGGTGTTTACCGAGGCCTTCCTCGAAATGCTCAACACCAAGGAGCAGCTGATGGACGGCGCGGTGCTGTACCTGAAAATCTACTTCCTCGGTGCGCCCGCGGTTGCGCTGTACAACTACGGTAGCGGCGTCCTGAGTGCGATGGGCGACACGCGTCGCCCGCTCGTTTACCTTGCAATTTCCGGCGTGTCCAACATCATCCTGAACGTGATTTTTGTTGTGGTGTTCAAAAGGGACGTCGACGGTGTTGCGATTGCCAGCGTCTTCTCGCAGTACCTCTCGATGGCGCTGATCTTCCTGCCGCTGACGCGCGGGATTGATATCTGTAAGCTGTCGTGGCGGAAAATCCGCCTCTATGGCGATAAGGTCAGAAGCGTCCTCGCGCTCGGTCTTCCTGCCGGCCTGCAGCATGCGATTTTTGCGATTGCAAATCTCTTCATTCAGGCCGGTATCAACTCCTTCGATGCCAGCGTTGTGTCCGGTAACTCGGCGGCTTCGAATGTTGATTCTATTATTTATAATGTCATCAATGCCTTTTACATGGCCGCCGCGAGCTTCATCGGCCAGAACTACGGCGCGGGCAACAAGCAGCGCGTGCGGCGTACCTTCTGGATTTCGGCCGCGTTCGCGTTCGGCGCGGCGCTGCTGCTCGGTATTCTGTTCAGTATCTTTGGCCGCAGCTTCCTGCGGATTTTCACCGATTCGGAGGCGGTCATCGACGCCGGTATGTACCGGACGGTCATCCTCGGCCTGTCATACTGCCTGAGCGTGTTCATGGATCTTCCGATCTCGGCCAGCCGCGGCCTCGGCAGGACGCTCTGGCCGACAGTCTTCGTCATCCTCGGCTCCTGCGTTTTCCGTGTCATCTGGCTTTACACCGTGTTCGCATGGTTCGGCACGCTGACATCTCTTTATATGCTCTATGTGTTCTCGTGGGCGCTGACCGCGATTGCCGAAACCGCCTATTTTATCCACTGCTACCGCCACGCTGCGTTCGACCATCCGCAGCAGCAAATTGAGAAGGGAAGTGCCGCAGTATGACGCGCAAGGAGCTGGAGCAAGCGACCGTCCGGCTTTGCAGCGACCTGATTCGCGCAAAGAGCTATTCCGGCAAGGAAGCGGAGGCCGCCGCCGTCGTGCGGCAAGCAATGGAGCGCCTCGGCTATGACGAGATCATCACCGACCGGCTCGGAAACGTCATCGGCTGCCTGCATGGCAAGCGCAGCGGCCCGAAAATTCTGCTCGACGGCCACATCGATACGGTCCCCGTCGAGGATGCGTCAAAGTGGAGCTTTGACCCCTTCGGCGGCGAAATCACGGCCGACTGCGTCCTCGGGCGCGGCGCGACTGACATGAAGGGCGCAGTCGCTGCCATGATCTGCGGCGCGGCCTATTTTGCGCAGGATCGCGATTTTGCCGGTGACGTTTATGTCGCCGGTGTGGTCTACGAGGAGCTGTTTGAGGGCGTTGCGCCGCGCGAGATCAGCCGCCGCGTGCAGCCGGACTACGTTGTGATCGGTGAAGCGACCGAGCTGAATCTGAAGATTGGCCAGCGCGGCAGGGGAGAGCTGGTGGTTGAAACCTTCGGCAAGCCCGCGCATTCGGCGAATCCTGAAAAGGGCGTAAACGCCGTGCGCCTGATGCGGCGGCTCCTCGACGCGATGGACACGATTCCGGTGCGGGAGCATCCCGCGCTCGGCAAGGGCATTCGGGAGCTGACGGACATCATTTCCGCGCCCTATCCTGGCGCTTCGGTCGTGCCGGAGCGCTGCGCGGCGACGTTTGATTGCCGCCTCCTGACCGGTGACACACCGGAAAGCGTCCTTGCGCCGGTTCAGGCGCTGATTGTCCAGCTGCAGGCAGCCGACCCCGATTTCCGCGCTGCCGCGCGCTTCCGTTCGCAATCGCTGCGCTGCTATACCGGCGACGAAATCTCCGCTGAGCGATTTTTCCCCGCGTGGGAATACCCTGCCGACGCGCCGTTTGTCCGCGCCGCCTTTGCCGCAATCGCGCCGCTCGCGCCGAAGCTGACGTACTACTCCTTCTGCACCAACGGCAGCCACTACGCCGGAGAGGCGGGCATTCCGACGGTAGGCTTCGGTCCGTCCATCGAGTCGCTGGCGCACACCGTGGACGAATACGTGACCATCGATCAGCTTGAAAAGAGCGCGTGGGGCTACAGTTCGCTTTGCCGCGCGTTGAGCGAACTGGGAAAACCGGAGGTAGTGCAATGACACGAAGCATTCTCCTGACGGCCTTTGAGCCGTTTGACGTGACCGGAAGCAATTCCAGTCTCGAGGTTCTCAAGCGCCTCAGCCTGCCGTGGCTGCAGACGGCGGTGCTGCCGGTGTCCTACCGCCGCGCAGCGGAGGAGCTGACGCGGCTTATCGGGCAGCTGCGGCCGGATATCGTCGTTTGCCTCGGGCAGGCGGGCGGCGAGACCACCGTCCGGCTGGAAAAGGTCGCCCTGAACTACACCCGCGCCTCAATTCCGGACAACGACGGCGT
>CAKUNB010000069.1 GCA_934668285.1 uncultured Oscillospiraceae bacterium
GGTTCGCGGAATCCCACTTGCCGCTGGTGAAGGCAGTGATAACGTAGATGAGCATGGTCGCCAGCAGAGCGCCGACGAGGATGTTGTTGAGCTTGCCGGCCGTGGAGAACTTAATGAGGTTCAGAACGAGGCAAAGTGCGATGGCAATCAGTGCCAGAGGAATCTGCATGCCGCCGGGAAGGCTGAAGCCTGCGCCGAGGTAGGTGCCAACGTAAATTGCTGCAAAGGCCACAGCAACGATATTTGCATTGATATAGCCCCAGGTGGAAATCCAGCCCCAGAGAGCGCCGGTGCGGGGCTTCTTGCCCAGCGCCTTGGACGGGAATACGAACACGCCGCCGGATTTTGGGAAGATGGTGGAAAGCTCCGCGCAAACCAGACCATAGATCAGCATGATAACTGCTGCGATGGCCCAGGATACGATTGCGGATGCACCCGCGTTATACATTGTCATGCCGGACAGGGAGAAAATTGCGCTGCCAATCATGCCGCCTGCGATCATGGTGACGCAGGAAACAAGGCCGATACCTTTCTTTTTTTCCATAGTAGCCACTATTTGGAGTGCTATACACTCCGTTTCTCCTTTCTGTTTCGCGGCCCTCCGTAAAAGAGAGCCAACTATTTTAACAGTGCGCTTGCGGTGTCCGTATCGGTAATCAGGACGTTTACATAGCCGCCCTGCAGCGCAGCGCGGATCGAGTTCGTCTTCTCAGCGCCGCCCGCAATACCGATGCGGATCGGAATATGCATATAGTCTTCGCGTGAAATTGCAAGAACGCGGTCAGAAAAGGGCATATCCACCGGACTTCCGGTTCGGTCGTAATAGTGCGTACAGATTTCGCCAACAGGGGCCGCCGCACGTTCAGGATCATACAGCGCGTCACGCTGGTGCCGCGCGGTATACCGCTGATAGGTCGTTGCGGTGCCGATGCCGACAGTGGCGATGGTGCACTGCTTCATAGTCCTATATGCTGCCAGATAGTATGGCTCCTTCACGATTGCCTGCCGCAGCGCTGCGTCGCTCACCAGAACGGGCGCATACAGCGGCTGGGGCTGTGCGGAGAGCTTTCTTGCAAAGCGGTGGATGATTCCGTCCACTTCAAGACTGTGCTCCTGAATGCTCTCGCTTCCCATCAGCTGGGTCACGATCAGATTCTGCTTTTCGATCAGGGGCATATGATCGACCAAACCTGCTACGCCTCGTCCGGGAACGCAGCCGATAATGTCCCCCCTTTTAATGATGGATTTCAGATACTGCCCAGCGACAATACCCAGATCCTCATACAGATGCTCTTCATCCGTGCTATGGGCCAGCCGAACGGCCTTGAGTCCGAATTTCTCCTCAAGCGCCGATTCGGTGGTGTAGTACTCCTCCGGACTCTGCTCGATGGTGATCCGAACGATTCCTCTCTCGATGCAGTCTGACAGGATCCGGTTCACCCTCTGCCGGGAGATTCCCAATCGCTTGGCAATCTGCTCCTGCGTCAGGCCGGCCTCATAGTAGTAGTATGCGATCCGAATATATTCGCTTCTCTGCTCCTGCGTCAATGGGTACTTCTTCACAGCTGATACCATCCTTTTCTGGTGATATCATCTATTTTACACGATTTTTCCTGCTTTTCAAGCCCTTTTAAGGCTTCACAACGATGCGATAGGTTTTCGGGTCAACGGCCTCCTGGAAGGCGCGGTCGATCTCGGCGAGCGGTACGCGGTCGGAGATCAGCGCGGACACGTCGATCAGCTTGCCGCTGAGCAGGCGGGTCGAGGTCAGGAAGTCCGCCTGGTTCGGGTTGACCGAGCCGGTCAGAATCTTTTCGCTCGAATGCAGCTTGCTGGGGCTGATTTCGATGGGACGATCGGGATGGAAGGAGGAATACAGAACCACGCGGCCGAGCTTACCCGCCATGTCGCAGGCATCCTGCGCCACCGAAGGAACCGCTACTGTGCAGAACACCACGTCCGCGCCGCGGCCGTCGGTCAGCTCCTTGACGCGCTCAACGGCATTTTCTTCCTTGGAATTGATGACGATATCAGCGCCCATCTTCTTGGCGATCTCAATCCGATGCGGGTCCAGCTCGCTGACAATGACGCGGGCACCGCTCATCTTGGCAAGCTGAATGTGCAGCGCGCCCATGATGCCAACACCGATAACGACCACATCGTCGCCCAGCTGAATCTTGGCGTTGCGGATGCTGTGGACGCAGCAGGCCAGCGGCTCAGCAAGCGCTGCATAATCCATGTCGATGTCGTCGGCCAGCTTGTACAGCGCTCTTGCGCTGACGGTCATGTACTCGGCAAAGCCGCCCGAGCCCATCACGCCGGGATGCGTCTGCGCCACGAAGGAGACAACGCACTGATTCTCATGGCCGCTGCGGCAGTAGTAGCACTCGCCGCAGGAGTTCAGCAGACGAACCGCCACCTTATCGCCGGGCTTGAGGCTCTTGACCTCGGGACCGACCGCCTCGACGATGCCCGCGACCTCATGGCCGCCCGCGTAGGGATAGCGATTGATCACGCCGTTCCAGATGCGCTGCTCGAGCGTGCAGATTGCACAGCTGGTCACCTTCAGCAGGACGTTGTTGCCCTCGGGGGCCTTCTTTTCAAACTCACGCGTCTGCATCTCATGCACGCCGGCATGGATGCTTACCTTATAAGTTTCCATGTGGTATCTCCTCCTTTTTAATAGAGCTTGTTCATTTCCTTCAGTGCTGCATCCACGCTGCAATTCTCGTGGATGAGCTTTGCGATTGCCGCTGCGTAGTGGACGGGATCCTCGTTGCCCCAGATGTTGCGGCCCATTGCGATGCCTGCCGCGCCTGCGTCCAGTGCGTCGCGGATCTCCTGCAGCAGCTCGCGCTCGGGAACCTTCTTCGCGCCGCCGAGGATAACGACCGGCGCGTAAACGCTCTCGGTCAGAGCCTTGAAGCTCTCCTGATCGCCGGTGTAGACGGTCTTGACGATGTCCGCGCCAAGCTCGACCGCCTGACGGCAGGCGAAGGTCACGTTCGCGGGCGTGCGGGAGTCGTCGGCCTTCTCGAAGCCTCTGGGAAGGGCCTCAGCCGTAACGGGGATGCCCCACTTGTGGTTGTCCATGCAGACGCGGGCCAGATTGCTCAGAACGCTTGCCTCATGGACGGAGCCGGGGAAGCTCATGGTGATCACGGAATCCGCGCCCAGACGGAGCGCATCCTCTGCGGTCGCGACGATCTGCATCGGCGCCTTGTGGTCGCCGAGGAAGGACACGCCGCCGTCGATGCGGAGGATAATGCCCTTGCCGAGGAAGCTGTCGGCAAAGTTTTCCGCCATGCCGATGGTGGAAAGGAAGGCGTCTGCGCCGGCGCTTGCCAGCTCGCGGATCAGCTTCTTGGTGTCCTTCATCGCGGGCAGGACGTTGAAGTTGGAGCCGTGATCCATCGCCAAAATAAAGGTTCTGCCATCCGTTCCGAAAATGTGGTTCATTCTGCTTGCAGTCTGTGCCATAGTGATTTAACCTCTTTCCATTATTGCGTATTGTGCATGTTACATTTGTCACATGCTTTGAACTTTTGTACAGTTGAATCTTATCACGCCTTCGCCATGGTGTCAAGCGCAAACTTGATTTTTTTGTCGATTTTATGGAATCTGCACAAAAACGTACTGCCGTTTTTTGGCGAACTGCGAATTGCATCTTTATTTCCGGCGTGATAAGATGTTCCTGATATTACAATTGATTGGAGTACTATTACAAATGGAACAGCAGTATCAGGCGTTACATATGCCCAAGTTGGTCACCGGCCGCGGCTCTTTGGCTTTTTTTGCCACGCTCGGGAAGAGGCGCATCGGCGTGATCCGCGGCGGGCGCAGCTATTCCCCTGCGGTGCAGGAAACCGTTGAGACCCTCGCAGCGCAGACGGGCGCAGAGGTGCGCTGCCTCGCGCAGATTCGGAACGAGCCGCTGATCGAGGACATCTTCAAGGCCACCGAGGCGGTGCGCGAATTCCAGCCGGACCTGATTCTTGCCATCGGCGGCGGCAGCGTGCTCGACACGGCGAAGGCCATCCATCTTTTCTATGAAAATCCGGAGATGACCTTTGACGAGGCGACGCGTCCCTATTGTCTCCCCGCTCTGGGCAGCAAGGCGGTGCACGTCTCCGTCCCCACGACGAGCGGCACCGGCAGCGAGACGACCTCCTGCGCCGTGTTCATCGATCCGGAAACTCATGTCAAGCGTCTGCTGCTGGATAACGGCATCATTCCGCACTACGCGATTCTCGATGCCTCCACCACCGATTCGCTTCCGCCGTCAATCACCGTTGCGACCGGCATGGACGCACTGACACACGCCGTGGAGTCCAGCACGGCGCTCAATTCCACCGTTCTGACCCGTGCGATTGCCTTGGAGGCAGCCGTCGACATTCTGGAATCCCTGAAGGCCGCCGCCGCGTCCGAGGACACCGACGAGCGCCGTCAGGCCCGCGAGCGGATGCACATCGCCGCATCGATGGCCGGCATTGCCATTACCAACTCCTGCACCGGCATCTGCCATTCCTACGACCATCCCGGCCCGGCCTTCGGGCTGCCGCACGGTCTGGTCTGCGGTCTGATGCTGCCCTACAGCATGGAGCTGGTCGGCCCGCACCCGTCCCACAGTGCGCTGGCGCGCCGGCTGGGCTATCACGGCAGCGACGCAGAGCTTCTGTCGGCTCTGAAAAACCACATTATGACCCTTTCGGCCGGGCTTGGCCTTGCCACCAGCTTCCGCGCGCGCGGCATTGACGAGGCTGCCTACCTCGAAAACGTCCCCACATGGGCCAAGGAGTCCCTTCCCGCCTTCGCCACCGTCGTCTCCCCCGCCGCCATGGACGAGGAAAAGGGCATCCGCTTCCTGAAAAGCTGCTACTACGGCGAATAAGCAAAGCCTCCCCTCTCCGCACCGCAGCGCCTTGGCTCCCTCTCTGAGGGAGCTGGCACGCCGTAGGCGTGACTGAAGGTGTCTTCGCGCCCGCAGGCGCAGGTCGCAGGGTGGTACGCACCAAAATTGAAGTGCCTGCACGGGCCGATGTACCCGCGAGGGGCATGCCGCATCCGTAAGGCGGCATAGCCGCCAACGGCTGCGCTATAGCCATCGGCCCCTACGCAGCGAACGGCCGCCGTGCCGGCGAGCTGGAGGGGCAGACCACCCTACGAATCCCATTTTTGATAAACAAACTGCGGCGCACTCTTTCGAGTGCGCCGCAGCTGTTTTGTTTTTTACTTTTCGGCTCCGTCGAGCGCCTTGAGCATCTTGTCGAAACGGGTAATCATCGTTGCGACTTCCGCACGGGTGGTGTTGTTCTGGGGGTTGAAGTTACCCTTGTCGTCGCCGAGAATCAGCTTGATCGCAACCGACCACTTGACCGCGTCAAGCGCGTAGTCGGAAATCTTCGCCGCATCCTTCAGAGTATTGGAGATATCCGTCGTGGAGGTCGTGTCGAAGCCCTCAACGGTCTTGGCATAGCGGAAGAAGATCGTCACGATCTGCTCGCGGGTGATGCTGTCGTCCGGCGCGAAGTGGCTCTCATCGATGCCCTTGACCACACCGTGGTTGTATGCCCAGTTGACCGCCGCGGTGTACCATCTGCCGGCAGGAACGTCTTCAAAGACCTTGCTGCTGGTATCGTTGTAATCCGGCGAACCGGCGATACGCCACAAGACGGAGACAAACTCCGCTCTGGTCATGTCCGCCTCGGGGTCGAAGGTCATCTCGTTGCGGCCGTTGAAGAGGCCCGCGTGGACGGCGTAATCAACCTCGGGAGCGAACCAGTCGCTGCTGTTGATGTCAACGAAGGTCAGGTCATACTTGGAGATTCTGCCGCACTTGGAGCAGACATAGTAGACCGTGCCGTCGGCGCTGGTCGTTTTGACGTTGCTATGGCCGGAGGAGCGGCTGCTGTGGACGACCTTGCTCTCGCCGCACTCGCAGGTGTAGAGCTTTTCGCCCTGCACGCCGCAGGTGGCCTTGACAGTCTCGGTCATCGTGACCTTATGCTCCTCGCCGGTCTTGGTGTCAAAGTGGAAGGTATCCTCGCCGAGCGTGAACCAGCCGGTCTTATACTCGCCGCCGAGGAAGTACATCCGCTTGCCGCTGACGGAGTCGGCAGCCCAGCCGGTGTAATCCTTCGGGGCCTCTTTGCCGCAGCCCTCGTCCTTGCACAACAGGACCTTGTTCGTGCGGTCGTAGACGTAGTTGTGCACGTCATCGTCCTTGTCGCCGTCATCGTCCTTGCCGCCGTCGTCGATCTTTTCCTCGACTTCCTTGCTGAAGGTATCGACAACCGTGCTGTCCTGATCGTAGGCCGTAACGGTGATCTTCTTCTCGCTGGCTTCCACGATCAGGTACAGAGCGGTATACTCCTGCGTGACCTTGAGGAAGTGGAAGTCGGGGTTATCGACTGCCTTGTAGTTGATGTCGCGGGACTTCTCGCCGAGGTCGCCGCAGATGAAGTAGGTCGTGCCGTCGTCAACAACCTTGCCGTCCGTCATCTGATCGGTGCGGGCGTAGGAATGGTCGTGGCCGGAGAAGACAATGTCGATGCCCGCTTCGTCAAAGGCGGGAGCCAGCGTCTTCTGATACTTGTCGGTGCCGGCATTGGCGTTGGTGTAGTAGGTCGGCTCGTGGATGGAAACGACCTTCCATGCGCACTCGGTCTTGGCCGCGTCTTCCTTCAGCCATGCAGCTGCCGCTTCCAGATCGCGCGCGCTGTTGTTGATCACGGCAATGTAGACATTGCCCATCTCATAGGAGTAGTAGTCCGGAGCGGGCAGGCTGAAAATCTTGTTTGCAGCCGCGCCGTTGGACTGGCCGTAGTACTCGTGGTTGCCGAGCACGTGGATGATCGACTTATCGGCAATGGGGCTGGCCTGCAGGATGTCGAGGATCTGCGCGTAGTGGACGTAGTTATCGCCGTTGTCGATAAAGTCACCGGTCTGCAGACCGAAGTCGACATTTTCCTTGCCGATGGCGGCGAGGATCGTGTTGAGGTAGCCGATCGCGTCCGCGTCATTTTCGGGCACGCCGGTCATCTGGGTGTCGCCCATGACGAAGAACTTCGTGCTCTCCTTGGCGGTCTCCGCCTCGGTGGTGAAGGTCATTGCCTCAGACCAGCCGAACTCGCTGCCGTCGCCGACCCAGAAGTAATAGGTCGTCTCGGGCGTCAGGTTCTTCAGCGTCACGGTATTGAGGCTGGCGACGTTGTTGGTCGTTGCGAACGGAACGAGGGTCGTCTCGCCGCGAACGGTACGGTAATCGGTATCGGGGCCGGCGCCGCGCTTAAGCGTCTTGTACTCGGCCTCGGTCATGTAGCGCAGGTAGGACTTCTCGCGCGCAAGGCTTGCGTTGGAGAACCAGGAGATGGTGTGCTCGGTGGCGCGGTTGGCCGTGATCGGATGCTGCACGGAAACAGGCAGATCATCCTCGTTGCCGGCGTAGCCGTAAACCTTCGCCTTGGCCTGGAAGGACAGGCCCTTTTCGCTGCTGGCCGTGATGGCAAACTCGGTGCCGACTGCCAGCTCCTTCATGGCCTCGGTGGTCAGCACGCCGTTTTCGCCGGTCTTGCCGATCTCGGTGCCGTTGAGGAAGACGGTAACGTCCGCGGCGGGCTTGCCGTCCACGTCATAGACGGTAATGTCGCAGGCGCGGCCAAAGGCCATTGTGCCGATCTGAATCGTGTAATACGCAGTAACGGGCAGGACGGTGTAGCCGTAGGCAGCCGTGCCGGTCTTGCCGCTGGTGTCCTTGAAGGTGATGTTGGTCACGCGGTACTTCAGGAAGTCGACCTCGGGGTCAACCGTGGTCGGAACGGCAAAGCTGACGGTGGCGATATCGCCGGTCATGCCGCCCTCCTTGGTCGCCTTGAGGGTCAGGGAGCCTTTCTTGAAGCCGGTGGACTTGAATTCGTACTCGCCGGTCACGCCCTCTGCGAAGGTGATCACAGGAGCGCCATAGGT
>CAKUNB010000070.1 GCA_934668285.1 uncultured Oscillospiraceae bacterium
CCAAAGGCGCGTCAGATTCTGCATGAGACGGCGCATCGTGCGTTCGCACGATGCGCGTGTGCGCAGCACACGGGATTTTTGATTAAATTTTTAATCAAGAATCAGTATCAGTGCTTGGCGTAGTAGTTGATGAGGCAGCCGGCAAGGATGATGTCGCGCTCCTCGCGGGTCAGAGGGCCGAGGTGGAGCGTGAGCTGGATGCTGCGCTCGCCGTGCCAGAGCTGGGCGGGGAGGGACTCCGCGTCGCCCTCGAGCGCGGCACGGATATTCGGGACGTAAACTCGGTCGCCGGGCTGGATGTGATACTGCGCGATGTTTTCAATCGTGAAGGGCAGCATGCCCCAGTTGATAACGTTGCTGCGGTAGCGCTTGGTCGCGTACTCCTCGCAGAAGTTCGCCACGCCGCCGAGCACGCGCTGGCACGAGGCCGCCTGCTCGCGGGCCGAGCCGTCGCCGGGGCGAATGGCCATAACGGCGCTGCCAAAGCCCGTGGTTTTCGGGTCAAGCGCGGCAAGGGCGGGATCGGTCAGCGGCAGGCCGGCGCGGCGCTGCTCCTCCACGGCGCGGATTTTTTTCGCACGGTTTACATAATCCGGATCCTTGCGGCTCAGGGCGAACTCGCTCAGGCGCAGCGGATTGCTGCGGTAGGAGGACGTCTCGCCGGAGGGGATCAGCTCGTCGGTCGTCGTGACCGGATCGTAGATCGCCGAGGCAATCGTAATATACAGGTTCTCCGGCAGCGCAATCTGCGCGGGCCAGTCGGCAATGTTCGGGCCGTAGACGAGCGGCTGCGACGGGTCGGGCCTGCCAACGCCGCAGTAGACGCGGCGGTAGGGCGTGTCGTTAAAATGATATTCCAGCTCCGCAGGCTCCGGCAGCAGGTTTTCCAGCTCCGTCGCGGGCGTGATCGCGCCGCCGTTCAGCGCGGAGGCGGCGATGGAGCGGCTGTCCATCAGCGCGACATAGGCGACCTGCCCCTCGGCAGGCTTGGAGCCTTCGCGGTTGGGGAAGTTGCGCGTGGAATGGCGGATGGAGAACGCGCCGTTGGCCGGAACGTCGCCCGCGCCGAAGCACGGCCCGCAGAAGGCGCTGCGGATGGACGCGCCCGAGGCCATCAGCTTCGTCAGCGCGCCGGTGCGCAGCAGCTCCATCATGACCGGCTGGCTCGCCGGATAGCATGACAGCGAAAATTCGCCGTTTCCCAGCGGCTTGCCGCCGAGCAGCTGCGCCGCAACGGTCAGGTTCTGGAACGTGCCGCCCGAGCAGCCCGCAATCACGCCCTGATCGGCGTAGAATTTGCCGTTTCTGACCTTTTTCAGCAGGGAATCCGGTGTATTATGTAAACCAAGTGCCGAGACGGTCGTCGCGTCCACGCCGTGCAGAATGTCCGTCAGGTTCTCGTTGAATTCGCGGATGGTATACGCGTTCGAGGGATGGAACGGCAGGGCGATCATCGGCTCTACACGGTCGAGGGCGACCTCGACGAGCGCATCGTAATACGCGCCGTCGGCAGGGGCCATTGCGCGGTAGGCGTCCGCGCGGCCGTGCGCGGCCAGCCAGTGCCGCACCGTCTCGTCCGTCTGCCACACGGAGGACAGGCAGCCCGTCTCCGTGGTCATCACGTCAATGCCGCAGCGGTAGTCCATCGCCAGCTGCGCAATGCCGTCGCCGAAGAATTCCATCACGCTGTTTTTGACCGTTCCGGCTTGGAAGGTCGCGCCGATGATGGCCAGCGCCACATCCTGCGGGCCGACGCCGAGGCGGGGCCTGCCGGTCAGGTGCACGCCGACCACGCGTGGGTAGGCGATGTCATAGGTCTTTTCCAGCAGCTGCTTGACCAGCTCCGGCCCGCCCTCGCCGATGGCCAGCGTGCCGAACGCGCCGTAGCGGGTGTGCGAGTCCGAGCCAAGGATCATCCGGCCGCCGCCGGCGTACCTTTCGCGCAT
This sequence comes from uncultured Oscillospiraceae bacterium, assembly GCA_934668285.1. Taxonomy (GTDB): domain Bacteria; phylum Bacillota; class Clostridia; order Oscillospirales; family Oscillospiraceae; genus JAZOXB01. Next base: position 1,947 of record CAKUNB010000070.1, read on the forward strand.
GTAGCTGTGAATGACCGCCTGATGCGCCGGAACGAACTCACCGCCGTAGCGCTTGGCGGCAGACAGGCCGAAGACATGGTCGTCCTCGTTGATCGTGCCGCCGACGGCGCAGAGCGAATTGTGGCAGTTGGTCAGCACATACGGCAGCGGAAAGCGCTCCAAGCCGGAGGCGCGCGCCGTCTGGATGATGCCGACATAGGTAATATCATGCGACGCCATCGCGTCAAAGCGCAGCTTCAGCCGCCGGTCGTCGCCGGAGGTGTTGTGCGCCGCCAGAATGCCGTAGGCCATCGTGCGCCTGCGCCCCTCCTCGTGGTCAAGCGCGCACTGCGCCGCAGAAACCGGCTGCCCGTTTTGGTAAAAAACTCCCTCGTTGCGAATTGTGATCATACGCACACCTCCTGTTTGATACGGATTCCAGTATGGAGCTAATCATAATACATTCCCATTCAAAAGTCAAACCCGTTCTTGCGCGGCGGGAAAAAGTGTGGTATGCTATACGAAAGACTAGGAGGACACAAACGAATGCAATATATCGTTCTGGATATGGAATGGAACCAGCCGTGGCCCGGCTCCTACGCGGCGCGGCAGGTGCTCCCCGTGCAGCTTCACGGAGAGATCATTCAGATCGGCGCCGTCCGCATCACCGAAAGCGGCAAGGTCGCCGACGAATTTCAGGTGCTGGTGCGCCCGAAGTACTTCAAAAAGCTCAACAGCCGCGTTTCCAAGCTGACCGGCCTGCGCGACGCGACGCTGCGCGACGAGGGTCTGCCCTTCCCCGAGGCCATCGAGCGCTTCCGCGCGTGGATCGGCGGAAGGTGCATCTTCCTGACGTGGGGCTTTGACGACATCCGGATTCTGGAGGACAACCTCCGCATTTACGGCAGCGACACGGACTGGGTGCACCACTGGTACAATGCGCAGATGATCTTCAACGCCCAGACCGGCTGCGGCACCTCGCAGAAGGCGCTGTCAACGGCGATGGAGCTGCTGAACATCCCACCGAGCCGTCCCGCGCACGACGCGCTGGGCGATGCGTATCACACCGCGCTGATCTGCACCCGCCTCGACCTGAAAAAGGGCGTTGCGGAATATCAGAAGGCGCTCGACAGCCACGTCAACGGCTTCCACGGCGCGCCGCCGGAGGGCTGCATCAGCCGCTCCGTGTTCCGCGGCTACGCCGATCATTCCGTGGCCATGGACGCGATGAACGAGCTGCGGAGCCACTGCCCGCAGTGCGGCGCGGCCATGCCGAACGGCGCGTGGATTGCGCAGGAGGGGCGGCGCTATATGACCATGGCGCAATGCCCCGAGCACGGTCGCTATCTCATCCGCATCCGCCTGCAGAAGGATCCCGACGGCACGCTGCGCGTCAGCCGGATGATCTACGAGGGCGCGTCGGACGCAGCAAAGAAGTTTGACGAGCTGGCGCAGAATCTCCGTCCGCGCCGCCGCCGTCGCCGCCGCCGCACCACGCCGGAGAAGAAGGGATGACGGACGAGGCGCTGCTGGCACGTCTGCCGGAGCTGCTGCTGCCGTGGTTTGCGGAAAACCGGCGGGCGCTGCCGTGGCGCGCCGACCGCGAGCCGTATCACATCTGGCTTTCGGAGATCATGCTGCAGCAGACGCGCGTCGAGGCGGTGCGGGACTATTATCTGCGCTTTTTGCAGGCGCTGCCGACCGTGGAGGCCCTTGCCGCCGCGCCTGAGCAGCAGCTGCTCAAGCTCTGGGAGGGGCTGGGCTACTACACCCGCGTGCGGAATCTGCAGCGGGCGGCGCAGGAGATCGTGCGGCGCGGCGCGTTCCCGCAGGACTACGACGGCGTGCGCTCCCTGCCCGGTGTCGGCGCCTACACTGCGGGCGCGATCTGCTCGATCTGCTTTGAGCTGCCGACAGCGGCGGTGGACGGCAATGTGCTGCGCGTCTATAGCCGGTATCTTGCGTCCGACGCGCCCATCGGCGCAGAGAAGACGAAACAGCAGGTCGCAGACCGGCTTTCGGCGGTCTACCCCGCCGGGCACTGCGGCGATTTTACGCAGGCCCTCATGGAGCTGGGCGCAACGGTCTGCCTGCCGAACGGCGCGCCGCTGTGCAGCCACTGCCCGCTGGCCGGACTTTGCCGCGCCAAGGCGCAGGAGCAGCAGTTTTCCTACCCCGTCAGGGCAAAAAAGCGCCCGCGGCGGGTCGAGGAGCGAACGGTGCTCCTGCTGCGCTGCGGCGAACGCCTCGCCGTCTGCAAGCGGCCGGAAACCGGCCTGCTCGCCGGTCTGTGGCAGCTGCCCGATGCGGAGGGGACGCTCTCGGCGCAGCAGGCGCTCGAGCTTGCCGCGCGGTGGCAGACCCATCCCACCGCGATTGAGCGCACCGTCCACAAGCGGCATATTTTTACCCACGTCGAGTGGAACATGACCGGCGTCTGGCTGCAATGCGCCGCCATGCCGGAGCGATTTTTCTGGTTCACCCCACCGGAGCTGCGGCAGAGCATCGGCCTGCCGACCGCCTACCGGCAGTTCTTAGACGACATTTTGAAGGAGGACAACAATCATGGAAGATAAGCGTGCACAGTATTCCGAGGACGAGATCATCAAGCTGGAATTTGACGACGGCGAGAGCTTTGAATGCGGCATCATGGGCGTATTCGATCTGGACGACAAGCAGTATATCGCGCTGGAGGCCTTCGACGGCTCCGACGACGTGTATCTGTACACCTACGTCCCGACGGACGACGACTTTGAGCTGGTAGACATTCCCGAAGAGGACTTCGACCGCGTCGCCGCCGAATTCGACCGCCTGATGGACGAACCGCTCTGAAGCGCACCATCAATCTCCATCAACACGACCGCCCTCCCGACGATGTCGGGAGGGCGGTCTCATACTAGAATCTGTTAAAAAGCCACCCAGCGAAAAGTTTCGGAGGGAGGAAAAGTGTGAAAGGGAACCGTCAGGGTTCCCTTTCACGTTCCATAACCCCGCCGCAGCGGGCAAAATTGCAAAATTTTATTACCAATTCCTATTTTGCAATTTTGAAGGCAGCTTGTCGGAAAAGTCCGCAAGGACTTTTTGACAAGCTGCGGCAAATTCAATTTCAGTGCAGCAGATAGCTCAGCCCCAGCAGCAGGTAGAGCGGAGCAAAGCAATAGACCATGAACATCTCCTCATGGGGGATTTTTTCGTGGAGTCCCTTGGTGAGGTACAGAAACTCGAAGCAGTACGCCGCCATGCCGAGCAGATAGGCGGCGAATTTCAGCGCTCCGTTGCTGTGGTCGAATAGGATCGAAATCAGGAACAAAACCGTAGCCGCCAGCACAAACAGGTTCCGCAGCAGCAGACCCAGCCTGACGGCGAACCGGTGCAGCTTTTGTCTCTCTTTGTTCTGCATCTGTCGGCTTCCGTCAGCGCTCGCGCATGGCCGCAATGACCTCGTCGATGGTGCTGCAGACGCGGTTGTCCGCCAGACCGCCGACGAAATTGTTCAGGCGATAGGTCTCGTTATAGTAATTCCGCACGTCGCTCTTATATAGCACCAGCTTTTTGCCAAGACCGTAGCCGAGGCCGATTTCGGCAGCCGTGCCGGAGTCGATCTCGATGCCGTTGCAGTTGACCACAAGGTACTCCGCCAGTCGAATCGCCTTCAGGTCCATGTAGAAGCAGCCCGCCTTGACCAGCTCCGTGCTCTTGTTCGTGATGACAATCTCCTGCGGCAGGAACGTCGTGTAGCCCAGCGCGCGCAGGCGGTCGGAATTGCGCTGATTCGTGTAGCGGTCGCCCTCGTTAAAGAGCGGCCCCGCCATGTAGACCGGCGTTTTCCCCGCTTCATAGGGATTCATATATTTGTTCAGTGCCGCAACGGTCTCCTCGTCCGTGATCCCCGCCATCCCCTCGCGGAACAGGAAGCCCTCCGTGCCGTACTTCTCCACAAACACCGGGTAGCAGACACCCTCACGCTCATAAACCGCAAACAACGGGTCGGTATCGCTGCCCATGTAATACTTCATAAGAATTCCCCTTTTTGTTTGATCGATAAACTGATTGTACCAGCCCGCCCCACCAAAGTCAACGCCCGATTTCCTTCCGCGCAAAAAAGGGGAAGCGGAATATTCCGCTTCCCCCCGAAAAATCAGAGCTTATTTAAAATACCGCTCCAGCAGCCCCTTCAGCGCTCTGCCGTGCCGGGCTTCGTCGCGGGCCATTTCGTGGACGGTGTCGTGGATGGCGTCGAGGTTGTGCTTCTTGGCCAGCTTTGCCAGCTCGAACTTGCCGGCGGTGGCGCCGAATTCGCAGTCGACACGCCATGCGAGGTTCTTCTTGGTGGAGTCGGTCATGTTCGGCTCCAGCGCGCTGCCGAGCAGCTCGGCAAACTTCGCGGCGTGCTCCGCCTCTTCATAGGCCGCCTTTTCCCAGTACAGGCCGATCTCCGGATAGCCCTCACGATGGGCAATGCGCGCCATGCACAGATACATGCCGACCTCGCTGCACTCGCCGTTGAAGTTGGCCTTCAGCTGGTCAAGGATATACTGCTTGTCCTCCTCGGGGACGCCGTCGAGCTGGGTGCCGATGCCGAACACGTGCTCAGCGGCCAGCGCCGCGTTGTCCTCCATCAGCTTGAACTTCTCACCGGGGACGCCGCACAGGGGGCACTTGAAGCCTTCGGGCATGTCGCCTTCATGAACATAACCGCAGACGGGGCATACATACTTCTTCATAATAAAATCCTCCAAATAATTTTAGTGTTTATTTTGTGCGTCCGCCGGGACGCAGGAATGACAAACGCCGAAAAAGGTCAGCTCGCAGTGGTGAACGCTGCCGCAGCCGACCGCCGCGATCAGCTCCTCCGGAAGCGGGACGTCCACATCGATCACCGCGTTGCAGTGGGTACAGACAAAGTGCGCGTGCGGCGTGGTGTTTGCGTCGTAGCGCTCCATGCCGTCCACCGTGCCGACGGAGATAAGCTTCCCCTCCTGCCGGAACATGGCCAAATTGCGGTAGACCGTGCCGAGCGAAAGGTCGGGGAGGCTAGGCTTGAGCTGGCCGTACACCCACTCAGCTGTCGGATGAGTCTTCGTCGCGCGAACGCACTCATAAATCGCCTCGCGCTTTTTGCTCCTCTTGTGTACCCCCATCGCAGCAGCTCCTTCCGTTTCAAAATCAATAATGATTATCATTTCTGTTATTATAATATCAGAACAGCACCCACTTGTCAAGAGGTTTTTCAGAAATTTTTTCGAAACCGCAGCGTTATGTCCTCTTCGCTCCCCGCACGCCCCAAGAAAGAATCCCCGCAGTCTCCTGCGGGGATTCTTCAGACTGTCAAAAAAGTCCGATTTTGTCATTGCGATGTCGCAGCTGTTGGCGGCCCTGCCGCCTTACAGATGCGGGCACTCCGCTCGCCGGTCGGCTCTGAAAGAGCCGTGGCAATCTCGCGGAATTGTTTTGATATTTTGGTAGTTTATGGCGAATACGGAACTTCCTACACGAGATTGCCACGTCGCTTCGCTCCTCGCAATGACACGTGGGGTAGTTTTTTGACAAGCTGAGCTTGCCTAAGGCAAGCCCTTTCGTATAGGAAATACTCAGACCTTTTCAATCAGGAGCAAACCCGCCGACATGGACAGGCAGCCATCCTCATCGGGCGTAAGCTACTCATACGGGTCTAACCCATTAGGGGATTTTAACCCCTATTTAACCCATATAAACGAGTATAGGTTAGGCCAGATTGTGTCAAACCATATCAAAAGGAAAAACCCCGGAATTGCGATAATTCCGGGGTTTTGAGTGCTTTTGCGGTATAAAAAGTACAGTTTAGCGCTTGCTGAACTGCGGAGCGCGGCGGCGGCCTTCAGACCGTACTAAATTTTAGAACTTTCGGCTTTTTTCTTTAGGTCCCTTGCAAATTGATAACAGCGATGCTATAATCTAATCGCACGCACCCTAACGATTTTTGAGGTGATTTCATGGACAATGAACTGAATTTGCGCCTGCTGGGGATGATGCACCAGATCT
>CAKUNB010000071.1 GCA_934668285.1 uncultured Oscillospiraceae bacterium
GCTCCGTCCCTCCCCGCTGCATGGCGCGCATCAGGTCGGCGCAGTACCACTGCCCGTCCAGCAGCAGCAAATTCCACGAATGCTCTGCGTCGTCCCACGTGCCGGTAACAAGTCGGCAGTCCACACCCGCCGCCAGGCACTCCGCGCGGAACACCGCCGCGAAAGACAGGCTGTGCGCGATCCCCTCGCTCAGAAGCTCATAGGCGGGCATCACCGGCTCCGTCTCGCTCACGGTATAGTCAAAGCGCGTCGTCAGAAAGCGGAACAGGAGCGCCACGCGGTCGCGGTCGGTCTCACCGGCGCTGACATAAGAGAGCGCCGAGGAAAGCACCGTCTTGACCGAGGAGAGCTTGAGCTGCAGCGCATCTCTTGTGTCGGGATAAGTAAAGTGAAGCTCCAGAATGCGCGTCGCGCCCTCCTTGGGGTAGGTCTCGGCCGACAGCGCCGGAATCGCGGCCACCTGATCCAGATGCTCTAAACAATAATCGCGGACATACTGCGCAAAATCCGTCTCGGTATAGTTCCGGATCCGAAGCGTCAGGGCAGTTTCGTAAGCTGTCAGCCCCTGTTGGATTTTTGTCTTTGCGCCGGAAATGCCGTTGACGGTCACAATTGAGGAAATCTCCGCCGCCGAGCGCCGGAACACCAGCGACAGCGCAATGCTCCCGCTGCGCGCGGTGCCGGAAAGCTCCGCGTCGGCATAATCCACCGCATAGGCGCCGATCGGATCCTCCTGCGTCGCATAGTCCAGAATTTCCGACAGGTCGTCGGAGAGCGTGCCGTCGTAGTCCCTGACGGCAATCTCCCCGCGCTCGGTCCAGTTACGGATGAAGGAGAGCACCGTCCCGCGCAGCTCGCTGCGGTTGGAGACCGTAGGAATCTGCTCAGCCTCGGTCGGCGCAGCCGTCGGCAGCGGCTGCTCGACGTGCGGCTCCTCGGCATAGTATTCGGCATTGAACCAGCTGCCGCAGCCGGTCAGCGAAAGCAGCAGAAGCAGCGGCAGTACCACAGCGCACAGGCGCTTCATGGGCGTTCTCCTTTCTCGTTACAGTTCGTTGCGATCGTAGCGCTTGAAGCCGTCGCCGAGCACCTGATGCGCATCCTGTAAAATGACGAACGCGCAGGGGTCAATGGTCATCACCAGCTCCTTGAGCTGCGCCAGCTGCTTGCGCTTGACGGCGCTGAGCAGGACGTATTTGTCGCTGCGCATATAATACCCCTGTCCTCGCAGGAGCGTCACCCCGCGGTCAAGCTGCTCGTCGATGGCCTTGGCGATTTCCTCGTACCGGTCGGAAACAATGAGCGCAACCTTGGCATAATCCAGCCCATAGACCACCTTGTCCAGCACAATGGAGGACAGAAACAGCGTAACCGCCGAATAAAGCGTGTTGTTAAACTCGCCGTAGACAATGCCGGTCGCCACAGCGGTGCACAGATCCATCGCCAGTAGGAGCTTGCCGATGGGGAAATTGCGGAATTTCAGCTTCAGCAGCCGCGCAACGATGTCGACGCCGCCGGTGGACGCGCCGCCGATAAAGACGATGCCAAGTCCCGTGCCGATCATCACGCCGCCGAAGATGCACGCAACCAGCGGCTCGACCTGCGGAATGGGCAGCAGGGCGAACAGGTCAAAGCAAACCGACGTAACAGCCATGCCGACCATCGAGCCAAAGAAAAAGTACTTGCCGATCTGCCGGTAGCCGAAGAAAAAGAGCGGAATATTGATGAGCGCGCTCAATATGCCGACGGTCAGCCATTTGCAGTCCACCGCGTAGACGATCAGCATCGCAATACCGGACACGCCGCCGCAGGTAAAGCCCGCCGGCTCCAGGAACAGGTCAAAGCCCAGCGCAAAGATCACGCCGCCAATGGTGACGAGCAGCAGATTCCGTATCAGCCCGATTCTCTTACTTTTCTTCATGGCATTACAGCTCCATTACGATTTGTTTTTCCTCCGCATCCTCTTCCTTGAGCAGCGCACCGGCGGCGGGGAGGGTGCGGGTGCGGTAACGGGCGGCGTTGACAATGCCGGTCTGCTCCAGCGGCAGCGCACGGTGCAGCACCGCCTTGCGCTTGAGCGTCAGCACGGCCACGCCCTGCGTCGAGCGCGTGGTTTTCGCGGCGATCTGCGCAGTTGAGAAGATGAGCGCGCGGCCCTCCGTCGAGTACAGCACAAGCTGCGTGTCCTCCTTGAGCAGGAAGGCGGCGACGAGCGGGCTTTTGTCGCAATACGCGCCGGTCAGCTTGCGGCGGTTGGACTTGGTCTGATAGGCAGAAAGCTCGACCTTCGCGACCTTGCCGCTTTCGTAGACGAACAGCATATTGCCGCTGTAGTCGCCGGGGAAGCAAACCTGCACAACGCTCTCGCCCTCGTCGAAGCCGAGCTTCGCGGGCAGGAAATCGCCCAGCACGGAGGCCTTGCTGTCATCAAAATCGCTGCACCGCGCCTTGTAGACCTGGTAGCGGTCGGTGAACACCAGCAGCTCGGCGGCGTTCGACGTTTCCAGCGAGAAGCGCAGTCCGTCGCCTTCCTTAAACTTCTGCTCGCCGGACATCCGGAGCGACTGCGGCGTGATCTTCTTGAAATAGCCCTCGTTGGAGACAAAAACGGTCACGGGATAGTCCGGCACCGGCTCCTCCTCGTCGGGCAGGCTGGTCTCCGCGTCGTAGATGATGCCGCTTTTGCGATCCGTGCCGTATTTTTCGGCAATCGCGTCCAGCTCCTGCACAATGAGCGCACGGAGCTTGCGTTCGCTTTTCAGCGTGTCCTCCAAGGCGGCAATTTCCTCCGCCAGCGAATCGACCTCCTGCGTGCGCTTGAGGATGTATTCCTTGTTGATGTTGCGCAGCTTGATCTCGGCGACGAATTCGGCCTGAATCTTGTCGATGCCGAAGCCGATCATCAGGTTCGGCACGACCTCCGCGTCGGATTCCGTTTCGCGGATGATGCGGATTGCCTTGTCGATGTCCAGCAAAATGCGCTTGAGGCCCTTGAGCAGATGCAGCTTGTCTGCCTTTTTCTGCTTCTGGAAGAACAGCCGGCGGCGGACGCATTCGGTGCGCCAGGCCGTCCATTCCTCGATGATCTCGCGAACACCGAGCACGCGCGGCATCCCGGCGATCAGGATGTTGAAGTTGCAGCCGAAGGAGTCCTGTAACGGGGTGGAACGCAGGAGCTTCTGCATCAGCTTTTCCGGATCCACGCCGCGCTTGAGGTCGATGGTCAGCTTCAGGCCGGACAGGTCCGTTTCGTCGCGCATATCGGAAATTTCGCGGATTTTTCCGGCCTTGATGAGTTCGGAAACCTTGTCGATGATAGCCTCTGTTGTAGTCGTATAAGGGATCTCATAAATTTCAATGAGATTGCCCTCTTTCATGTAACGCCAGCGGGCGCGGAGCTTGACGCTGCCGCGGCCAGTGCGGTAGATTTCTTCCATCTCCGCCGCGTTATAGAGAATTTCGCCGCCCGTCGAGAAGTCCGGCGCGGGCAGGTATTCCATCAGGTCGCAGTCGGGATTTCTGATCCACGCAGCGGTCGCCTTGCAGACCTCGCGGAGGTTGAACGAGCAGATGTTGCTCGCCATGCCGACGGCGATGCCCATGTTCGCCGAGACGAGAACGTTCGGGAACGCCGTTGGCAGCAGCGTCGGCTCGAGCGTCGTATTGTCGTAGTTTTCCACGAAATCGACGGTCTCACTGTCGATCTCGCGGAAAATCTCAGCACAGATCAGCTCGAGCTTTGCTTCCGTATAACGCGACGCAGCATAGGCCATGTCGCGCGAATAGACCTTGCCGAAGTTGCCCTTCGAGTCCACGAACGGCACGAGCAGCGACTCGTTGCCGCGCGACAGGCGCACCATCGTCTCGTAGATTGCCGCGTCGCCGTGCGGGTTGAGGCGCATCGTCTGCCCGACGATGTTCGCGGACTTCGTCCGCCCGCCATTTAACAGGCCCATTTTGTACATCGTGTACAGCAGCTTCCGGTGCGAGGGCTTAAAGCCGTCGATCTCCGGAATCGCACGTGACACGATCACGCTCATCGCGTAGGGCATATAGTTCACCGTCAGCGTATCGGTGATCGGCTGCTCCAGCACCTCCGCCCGCAGCCCCATCACGCGATCGCTCTCGGCAGATTTTTGAATTGTCGGTTCCTTCTTCTTCCTTGCCATAGATTGCTCCATCCTCCGATGAACAGCGAACATTATTCACTATTCACTAAATAATCAAGAAATGTCCGCCAGATCGAGGTATTGGCTCCCGTTCTCCGCGATATAATCCTTTCTTCCCTGCAAATTGTCGCCGAGGAGGAGGTCGAAGTAGAGTGCGGTTTTTTCTGCGTCCTCCGGCATGACCTTGATGAGGCGGCGCGTTGCTGGGTTCATGGTCGTCAGGGCCATCATCTCCGGATCGTTCTCGCCGAGGCCCTTCGACCGCGCGACGGTGAACTTCTGGCCGTCCAGACTGCGCAGAATTTCCGCCTTTTCCGCCTCGCTGTAGGCAAACCACGTATGCTCGCGCGTGTTGATCTCGAACAGCGGCGTCTCTGCGATATAGACATAGCCCTCGCGGATGAGCGTCGGGACAAGGCGGTAGAGCATCGTCAGAATCAGTGTGCGGATCTGGTAGCCGTCGTAGTCGGCATCGGTGCAGATGACGATCTTGCTCCAGCGGAGGTTCGCGAGGTCGAATTCTGCGATGTCCTTGACGCGCTTGTCGTGGACCTCGACGCCGCAGCCCATGACGCGCAGCAGGTCCGTGATGATCTCACTTTTGAAAATGCGGCCGTAGTCGGCCTTCAGGCAGTTGAGAATCTTGCCGCGCACGGGCATAATACCCTGAAATTCTGCGTCACGCGACAGTTTGACCGAGCCCATGGCGCTGTCGCCCTCGACGATATACAGCTCGCGCTTGTCCGCGTCGCGGCTGCGGCAATCGACGAATTTCTGCACGCGGTTGGAGATATCCAGATTGCCGCTGAGCTTCTTCTTGACGGAAATGCGGGCGCGCTCCGCCGTTTCGCGGCTGCGCTTGTTGACGAGCACCTGATCGGCGATTTTGTCCGCTTCGCCCTTGTTTTCGATGAAATACACCTGCAAACGGCTGCGGAAAAATTCCGTCATGGCCTCCTGAATGAATTTATTGTTGATGGATTTTTTCGTCTGATTTTCGTAGGAGGTCTGCGTCGAGAAGCAGTTGGTCACCAGCACAAGGCAGTCGGCCACGTCCTGAAACGTGATTTTCGATTCGCTTTTCGTGTATTTTCCGGCCTGCTTGATATAGTTGTCGATGGCGTAGACGAAGGCGTTGCGGACGGCCTTGTCCGGTGCGCCGCCGTGCTCGAGCCACGAGGAGTTGTGGTAGTATTCCAGCCGGCTCAGGTCGCGGGAGAAGCAGACCGCCGCCGTGATCTTCACCTTGTATTCCGGCTTGTCCTCGCGGTCGCGGCCCTTGCGCTCGGCCTCCCAATATTGCGGCATGGTGAAGGAATTGCCGTCGGTCAGCTCGTTGATATAGTCCAGAATGCCCTTTTCGTAGCAGAATTCCGTCGTTTCAAATTTGCTGCCCACCTGATTGCGGAACCGGAAGGTCACGCCTGCATTGACCACAGCCTGCCGCTTCATGATGTCCAGATAGTACTCCGCCGGGATGTCGATGTCGGTAAAGACCTCCAGATCGGGCTTCCAGTGGAACAGCGAGCCGGTTTTCTTTCGGTCAGCGGGTTCCTTTTTCATTTTGCCGACGATATTGCCCTTTTCAAAGTGCAGCGTGTACTTAAAGCCGTCGCGGTAGATCCGCGCGTCGAAATACTCCGAGGCGTACTGCGTGGCGCAGGAGCCGAGGCCGTTCAGGCCGAGGCTGTATTCGTAGTTGTCGCCGGTGAGATTGTTGTACTTGCCGCCCGCGTACATCTCGCAGAACACCAGCTCCCAGTTGTAGCGCTGCTCCTTCTCGTTCCAGTCCACGGGGCAGCCGCGGCCGAAGTCCTCGACCTCAATACTTTTGTCCGCGTAGCGTGTTACGATAACCAGATCGCCATGGCCCTCGCGGGCCTCGTCGATGGCGTTGGAGAGAATTTCAAACACCGCATGCTCGCAGCCGGTCAGATCGTCAGAGCCGAAGATGACGGCAGGGCGCTTGCGGACGCGGTCTGCGCCCTTCAGGCTGCTGATGCTCTCATTTCCGTAGGATTGCTTCTTTGCCATAGTTCTTCCTCACACATTTTGTGCACAAATTCGCATAGTAAACCACTATATATAGAGATAGTATATCCCGATTTCCGAAAAATGTCAATGCACAAAAAAGCAGAACGTCACACGACGTTCTGCTTGAGCGGTCAAGACTACCCTCCGCATGTCATTGCGAGGAGGGCGTAGCCCGACGTGGCAATCCGTAACCCCCGTCCCCTTCGTAATGACACGTTGTGCCGTTTTTATGCTGCGCGGTTACGGGCCTTGCAGGAGCAGCTCCCCTGCCTTGTAGATATCGCCCGCGCCGACGGTAAGGATGATGTCGCCCTCTCTGGCAACCGTGCGCAGATAGGCCGCAACCTCCGGCAGCGTCTCAAAGAACACCGCGTTCGGAATCTCCCGCGCCAGATCGCGGGAGGAGATGCCGATCTTGTTGCTCTCCCGCGCGGCGTAAATCTCCGCCAGCACCGCAAGATCCACGCGCTTCAGCTCCGCGACAAAGTCGGAGAACAGCGCCTTTGTGCGCGTATAGGTGTGCGGCTGGAAAGCGATGATGATACGCTGATAGCCCATCGTCCGCACCGCGTCAATGAGCGCGTGCAGCTCACCCGGATGGTGGGCGTAATCGTCATAGACCGCCGCGCCGTGGTAGGTTCCCTTGTGTTCCAACCGGCGGCCCGCGCCGGTAAAGCTCGCCAGCCCCTCGGCGACCGCCTCGCCGTCGACGTTCATCACATAAGCCGCCGCAGCAGCGGCAAGCGCGTTATAGACATTGTGCCGTCCGTAGACGTTCAGCTCCACATGGCAGTATTTTTTGCCGAAGCAGACGATATCGAACGACCGGAAATCCTCCGAAAGCCGCTCGGCCCGAATGTCGTTCCGCTCGCCGAGGCCGAAGGAGATATAGTGCAGATCCTCCAGCGTTTCGACGGTATTCTTATCGTCGCCGTTTGCAATCACGTGGCCCGTGCGCGGCACCAGACCGGCAAACTTGCGGAACGACCGCTCCACAGCCGCCAGATCCTTGAAGTAGTCCAGATGATCGGCCTCGATGTTGTTGATAATCGCTATCGTCGGATAGAAATTCAGAAAGGAATCGCAGTATTCGCAGCTCTCCATGATGATGGTGTCGCCGTTACCGACGCGGTGTCCGGCCTTGAGCAGCGGCAGATAGCCGCCGAGCATCACCGTCGGGTCGCGCTGCGCCTGCATAAAGATATGCGTAATCATGGAGGTCGTGGTGGTCTTTCCGTGCGTACCGGAAACGCAGATCGCGTTCTTATACTCGCGCATGATCAGTCCCCACGCCTGCGCCCGCTCAAATACCGGGATGCCCATCGCGCGGGCGGCGGCAATCTCCGGATTGTCGTTATGCGCGGCAGCAGTGCGGATGATGCAGTCCGCGCCCTTGATATTGTCGGGGCTGTGGCCGATGTGCACCGTAATGCCCTTGGCAATCAGTTCGTCGGTCGAAACCGAGGCGTTCATATCCGAACCGGAAATCTGCATGCCCATGCTGCGCAGCACCAGCCCCAGCGGGCGCATGGAAACGCCGCCGATGCCGACCAGGTGCGCGTGTCTACCGGGCTTTAAATAATCGTTGATCTGAAAATGAGAAGAGTTCTCCATCAGGATACCTCCGAGGCTGCAAAGATTTTGCTTGCAAACTGCCGCCTGCGTCCGTATGATAGGAGTAGAAAAGC